>NZ_JBFAPG010000015.1:0-31474 GCF_040675595.1 Micromonospora sp. NPDC049580 | reverse complement strand
CTCGCTCAGGGCGCGGCGGGCGAGGGCATGGTCGGCCTCGCCGGCGGCACCCGTCGCACCACCAGCCGGCTGCTCGACGGCGCCAACTACCCGCCGGTGCGCTCGCTCTTCCCGGCCACCCACAACGCCGAGGCCCGGGTGTCGGTCAGCACCCTGATCGAGGTCGTCAAGCGGGTCGCCCTGGTGGCCGAGCGCACCACCCCGGTGCTGCTCAGCTTCAGCGCCGACGGGCTGGTGGTCGAGGCCGGCGGCTCCGAGGAGGCACGGGCGAGCGAGGCGATGGAGGCCACCTTCACCGGTGACGCGCTGACCATCGGCTTCAACCCGCAGTACCTCATCGACGGCCTGGCGAACCTGGGCTCGCAGACCGCCGTGCTGTCGTTCGTCGACGCCTTCAAACCCGCGGTGATCTCACCCGCCGGCGAGGATGGCGAGGCCATTCCGGGGTATCGGTACCTCATCATGCCGATCCGCGTGTCTCGCTGATCGCGCCCAGCAACACCCAGATCCACGGAGGTAGGAACAAATGCAGCTCGGCCTGGTAGGACTCGGCCGGATGGGCGGCAACATGCGCGAGCGGTTGCGGGCTGCCGGCCACGAGGTGGTCGGTTTCGATCACAACCCGCAGCTGAGCGACGCGGCAAGCCTCGCCGAGCTGGCGCAGAAGCTGGAATCGCCGCGGGCGGTCTGGGTCATGGTGCCTGCCGGCGTCACCGACGCCACGATCGACGAACTCGCCGGGGTGCTCGGCGAGGGCGACATCATCATCGACGGCGGCAACTCCCGCTTCAGCGACGACGCTCCCCGGGCCGAGCGGTTGAACGAGCGCGGCATCGGCTACGTGGACGTCGGCGTCTCCGGGGGCGTCTGGGGCCGGCAGAACGGCTACGGGCTGATGGTCGGCGGCGCCCAGGAGCACGTCGACCGGCTCATGCCGATCTTCCAGGCGCTCAAGCCGGAGGGGGAGTTCGGTTTCGTGCACGCCGGCCCCGTCGGCGCCGGGCACTACTCGAAGATGGTGCACAACGGCATCGAGTACGGCCTCATGCACGCCTACGCCGAGGGCTACGAGCTGTTGACCGCCTCCGAGCTGGTGACCAACGTCCCGGGCGTGTTCAAGTCCTGGCGCGAGGGCACCGTGGTCCGCTCCTGGCTGCTCGACCTGCTGGACCGGGCCCTCGACGAGGACCCGGAGCTGGCCGATCTGAGCGGCTACACCGAGGACACCGGCGAGGGTCGCTGGACCGTCGACGAGGCGGTCCGTCTCGCCGTCCCGCTGAACGTCATCACCGCCTCCCTGTTCGCCCGGTTCGCCTCCCGGCAGGACGACTCACCCGCCATGAAGGCCGTCGCCGCGCTGCGCCAGCAGTTCGGTGGCCACGCCGTCCACAAGCGCTGAGCGGTATCCACACCCTGTGTACGTCCAGCGGCTGGAACTGGTCGACTTCCGCTCGTACGAGCGGGTCGCCGTCGACCTCCAGCCGGGGGCGAACGTCCTGATCGGCGCCAACGGCGTCGGCAAGACCAATCTCGTCGAGGCGCTCGGCTACGTGGCGACCCTGGATTCGCACCGGGTCGCCACGGACGCGCCGCTGGTCCGGATGGGCGCCACCTCGGCGGTGATCCGCTGCGCGGTAATCCACGACGGCCGGGAACTCCTCGTTGAGCTGGAGATCGTGCCGGGCCGGGCCAACCGGGCGCGGCTGGGCCGCTCCCCGGCGCGCCGGGCGCGGGACGTGCTCGGCGCCCTGCGACTGGTGCTCTTCGCGCCGGAGGACCTGGAGCTGGTCCGCGGCGATCCGGCCGAGCGCCGTCGCTACCTGGACGACCTCCTGGTCAACCGGCAACCCCGCTATGCGGGAGTACGGGCCGACTACGAGCGGGTCGTCAAGCAGCGCAACGCTCTGCTGCGTACCGCGTACCTCGCCCGCAAGACCGGCGGCTCCCGGGGCGGCGACCTCGGCACCCTCGCCGTCTGGGACACCCACCTGGCCCAGCACGGCGCGGAGCTGCTCGCCGGGCGGCTGGAGCTGGTCGCCGCGCTCACCCCGCACGTCGCCAAGGCGTACGACGCGGTGGCCGCCGGACGGGGCGCGGCCGGTATCGCCTACCGGCCGTCGATCGAGCTGGCCGAGCCGACCACCGACCGGGCCACGCTGGCCGAGGCGCTGACGACCGCGCTCGCCGCCTCCCGCACCGCCGAGATCGAACGGGGAACCACCCTCGTCGGCCCGCACCGCGACGAGCTGGCCCTGTCCCTCGGTCCGCTCCCCGCCAAGGGGTACGCCAGCCACGGCGAGTCCTGGTCCTTCGCGCTCGCCCTGCGGCTGGCCGGGTACGACCTGCTGCGCGCCGACGGTATCGAGCCGGTCCTGGTGCTCGACGACGTCTTCGCCGAGCTGGACACCGGGCGCCGGGAGCGGCTGGCGGAGCTGGTCGGCGGGGCGAGTCAGCTGCTGGTCACCTGCGCCGTGGACGACGACGTGCCGGCCGCGCTGCGCGGCACCCGCTATCAGGTCGGCGAGGGGACGGTACGACGTGTCGGATGAACCGGACGCCAGGCGGTCAGGCGCCAACCGCACCGGCAGCGGCCGGCAGGCCGGTGACGCCGCGAACGCGCGTACCGCACGGTCGGGAGCGACCGGAGACGGCGCCGGCGGTCCGGTCGTGGCCGGAAGCGGCGCGGCCGGTGTCGACGGCGGCGGGCCGGCGGACGGTGCGACCGGGCCGGAGCTGGCCCGGGCGGTGCTCGACGCGGCGCTGTCCCGCCGGCAGGCGGCGGCGCGCACCCGGCGTACCCCCGGGAGCGGCGCGGACGGCGCCAGCGGCTCGGGACGGCGGCTGCGTGGCTACTCGGGCCCCGGCCCCGACCCGCGCGACCCGCAACCCCTCAGCGCCGTGCTGAACCGGTTGGTCAAGGCGCGCGGCTGGCAGCAGCCCGCCGCCGAGGCCACCGTGTTCGGCGCCTGGGAGCGGGTGGTCGGCGCCGAGGTCGCCCAGCACAGCCGGCCGGTCAAGCTGGAGAACGGCGAACTGACCGTGGAGGCGCGCTCGACGGCCTGGGCGACCCAACTGCGGCTGCTCGCCGGCTCGCTGCTCAAGCAGATCGCCCAGGAGGTCGGGCACAACGTGGTGCGCAAGCTGCACATCCACGGCCCGGCCGCGCCGTCCTGGCAGAAGGGGCCGCGCCGGGTGCGCGGTCGGGGGCCGCGCGACACGTACGGCTGAGCCCGGCCCTCTCAGCGCCGCCGGTCGGCTTCGCGGGCCGCCCGCTTGCGCTCGCGCTGCTCCTGGGTGTAGCGCTTGCGCTCGGCCAGGTCGCGTTTCCACGCCTCGCGGGCCTCGGCCGAGCCACCCTGCACGGCGCCCGCGACCCCGTCGGCCGGGCCGGCGAGGTTCCGGAACGTCCACCGCATCAGGCGACCACCCTCGCCCGGCGTCCTGTTCGCCGTGCCGTCCTCGCTCATCCGCAGTCCCTCCACGCGATCAGTTGCCACACCAATGATTGGCACACCAACGATCGCTACGATAGTCAGCATGCAGTCAGCGAGCAACCGATGAGCGGGCAGCCGGAGGGCGTCGATCCGTTGGCGCTGGAGCAACAGGTCTGCTTCGCCCTGTCGGTCGCCGCACGCAGCGTGGTGGCCGTCTACCGGCCGCTGCTGGAACCGATGGGGCTGACCCACCCGCAGTACCTGGTGATGCTGGCGCTGTGGCAGCACGCGCCGTTGTCCGGCCGCGACCTCAGCCGCCTGCTGCAGCTCGACCCGGGCACCCTGTCGCCCCTGCTCAAGCGGCTCGAAGCAGCCGGCTACCTGCGCCGGGAACGCGACGCCGCCGACGAACGCAGCCTCGCCGTCACCCTCACCGCCACCGGCGCCGCGCTGCGCGTCCAGGCCGAGCGGATCCCGGCCGCGATCGTGCAACGCCTCGGGCTGCCCGTCGAGGACCTGCAGCACCTGCACGCGGTGCTCACGCAGGTGATCGCGGCGGCCAACCGGCCCGGCGGCGACCCGGCCGCCCCGCAGAGCGGGACGGCCGCTCAGGCGTCGGCGTAGACGGCGAAGCCGCGCTCGGCGCAGCGTCGGTAGAACGCCGCCAGCACGCCCAGCTCCGCGCAGGTGAAGTTCCACTGCGGCGGATCACCGCGCTCGTCGCGCAGCGCGTCGAGTCGGGTCTCCAGCCAGCGCAGCTGCTGCTCGGCCAACCGGCCGTCGCCGAGCAGCGCCCGCAGCACCGTGCTCACCGAGTCGAAGGTGACCGTCTCGCCGTACTCCCGGTGGCCGGCCACGAACCGCTCGATGCCGCCGGCGATCCAGGCGCAGCCGTCCGGGTCGATCACCGGATCCTCGTCCTCGGCGGCGGCGTCTGTGGCATACAACACACCTTCGAGGCCGAGCAGGAGATCCACCAGCTCGGTGTACGCGGTCGCCCGGACGGTGCCGGTCTTCGCGATCAGCTCGGCCAGCGCCGCCGTCGGCGCGGAGATCCGTGGCAGGTCGACGATCTCGCCGAAGTCGACGAACTCGGCCGGCGCCACCGGATCGTAGAAGCGGCCGGTCCGCGGCCAGTGCACCGCGACGTTGTCCAGCCCCATCTGTCACCTCTTAGAGAGCACGTGTCGGGTCGATCGGGTCGATCGTCCCGGTTCCGGCCGGTAAAGATCAAGGCCGCTTCCGGGGCGCCGCAAACGTACGGCACGGACGGTCCGGCCGCGACCCCCGACCCGCCCGAGCGCGGGTCAACCCGTCCGGGGGCGGCGCGTCCGATCAAAGCCTGGCGTGTGGGGGGAGTCGAGGGTAATGGGGTTCTGCCGGCTACGGACATCTCAGCCGCCTCGTTGAGGGTGCCGAGTGGTGGTTCTGTCCTCCGCGCACAGTAGGATTGACAGTGAGACGAAGACCCGGTGCGGGGCGAGGGACGGGGCCGGTGGCCCCAGCATCATTCTCCACTCCGGGTTGAGCCGATCGCGATCCGCGGGCAACCGCGGCGACCGGCGCGTTCGACCCGCTGTCCGGAGGTCTCGGGCACCGGTCCACGCGTCGACGTCGCGTCCTGTCCGCCGAACCCGCGCCCGACGCGCCCTCCCGGCGCCGACGACGCGAGAAAGTGGCCGAGGGTGGCAGCGCAGGACAAGCAGGAGTACGGCGCAGAGTCGATCACCGTTCTCGAGGGGCTGGAGGCGGTTCGCAAGCGGCCCGGTATGTACATCGGGTCCACCGGCGAACGCGGTCTGCATCACCTCGTCTGGGAGGTCGTCGACAACGCGGTCGACGAGGCGCTGGCCGGATACTGCGACACCATCGACGTGGTGCTGCTCGCCGACGGCGGCGTCCGGGTCACCGACAACGGCCGAGGCTTCCCCGTCGACCTGCACCCGAAGCTGAAGAAGCCGGGTGTCGAGGTCGCGCTGACCATCCTGCACGCCGGCGGCAAGTTCGATGGCAAGGCGTACGCGGTCTCCGGCGGTCTGCACGGCGTCGGCGTCTCCGTCGTGAACGCGCTCTCCACGCGGATGTTCGTCGAGATCCACAAGTCCGGCTCCGTGTGGCGGCAGCACTACACCAACTCCAAGCCGAGCCCGCTGGAGAAGGGCGAGGCCACCGACCGCACCGGCTCGGCGGTCTCCTTCTGGCCGGACCCCGACGTCTTCGAGACGGTCGACTTCGACTTCCAGACCATCTACCGGCGCCTACAGGAGATGGCCTTCCTCAACCGTGCCCTGCGCATCCACCTGCTCGACGAGCGGGTGGCCGAGGAGGAGGACGGCCGGCAGCGCGAGGTCACCTTCTTCTACGAGGGCGGCATCGCCGACTTCGTCCGGCATCTCAACGCCTCCAAGAACCCGATCCACAAGACGGTGGTCGAGTTCGAGGCCGAGGAGGAGGGCATGTCGGTTGAGATCGCCATGCAGTGGAACGAGTCGTACGGCGAGTCGGTCTACACCTTCGCCAACACGATCAACACCCACGAGGGCGGCACTCACGAGGAGGGCTTCCGGTCCGCGCTGACCAGCGTGGTGAACCGGTACGGCACCGACAAGAAGCTGCTCAAGGGCGACGAGAAGCTCTCCGGCGAGGACATCCGGGAAGGGCTCGCGGCGATCATCTCGGTCAAGCTGGCCAACCCGCAGTTCGAGGGCCAGACCAAGACCAAGCTCGGCAACACCCCGGTGAAGAGCTTCGTGCAGCGGGTCTGCAACGACCGGCTGGTCGACTGGTTCGACCGCAACCCGGCCGAAGCCAAGATGATCATCACGAAGGCGTCCCAGGCGGCCCGTGCCCGGATCGCCGCGCAGCAGGCGCGCAAGCTGGCCCGGCGTAAGTCGCTGCTGGAGTCCGGCTCGATGCCGGGCAAGCTGGCCGACTGCCAGTCCACCGACCCGCGCGAGTCCGAGGTGTTCATCGTCGAGGGCGACTCGGCCGGTGGTTCGGCCAAGCAGGGTCGGGACCCGCGCACGCAGGCGATCCTGCCGATCCGCGGCAAGATCCTCAACGTGGAGAAGGCCCGGATCGACCGGGTCCTGAAGAACAACGAGGTCCAGGCGCTGATCACCGCGCTGGGCACCGGCATCCACGACGACTTCGACATGGAGAAGCTGCGCTACCACAAGGTGGTGCTGATGGCCGACGCGGACGTCGACGGCCAGCACATCCAGACGCTGCTGCTCACCCTGCTGTTCCGCTTCATGCGTCCGCTGGTCGAGCTGGGTCACGTCTACCTGGCCGCTCCGCCGCTCTACAAGATCAAGTGGAACAAGAAGGGCGACGACGCGCAGTACGCCTACTCCGACCGCGAGCGGGACGGGCTCATCGCGCTGCGCCAGCAGAAGAAGCCGAACGCCAAGCCGGACGACATCCAGCGCTTCAAGGGCCTCGGCGAGATGAACTATCCCGAGCTGTGGGAAACCACGATGAACCCGGCGACGCGTACCCTGCGTCAGGTCACGCTCGACGACGCCGCAACCGCGGACGAGTTGTTCAGCGTCCTGATGGGTGAGGACGTCGAGGCGCGCCGGTCGTTCATCCAGCGCAACGCCAAGGACGTGCGGTTCCTGGATATCTGACGGACCTCGGCGGGCCGGTCGGGCACCACCCGGCCGGTTCGCCGGTCCACAGAGTTATCCACAGCTTGGTCGGTATCCACAGCCGTTATCCACAGCACGAAAACGACTCTGAGTCTGATAAGGGTATACAGTGACCGATTCCCCCGAGTCCACACCGAACGAGCCCGAGGTTCCCGCCGAGGCACTCGCCGCCGTGGTCGCGCACGACCGGATCGAGCCGGTCGGCCTCGAGGTGGAGATGCAGCGCTCCTACCTCGACTACGCGATGAGCGTGATCGTCGGGCGCGCGCTGCCGGACGTCCGGGACGGGCTCAAGCCGGTCCACCGCAAGATCCTCTACGCGATGTTCGACTCCGGCTACCGGCCGGACCGCGGCTACGTGAAGTGCTCCCGGGTCGTCGGCGACGTGATGGGTCAGTTCCACCCGCACGGCGACTCGGCGATCTACGACGCGCTGGTCCGGATGGCGCAGCCCTGGTCGCTGCGCTACCCACTGGTCGACGGCAACGGCAACTTCGGCTCGCCGGGTAATGATCCGGCTGCGGCGATGCGTTACTGTATTTCGGGAAATGTCCGTATTCGTACTGCCGATGGTAGCGTGCGGATCGCGGACATGGTGGCGGACGCCGCGCCGTCCAGCGAGACCGACATCGACCTGAAGGTCCGCGACCGCAACGGCGACCTGGTCCGCGCCTCGAAGTTCTTCCACTCCGGCGAGCACCCCACCCTGCGGCTGCGGACCCGCGAGGGGTACGAGCTGACCGGTACGCACAACCACCCGGTGCTCTGCCTGGTGGACGTGGCGGGCGTGCCGACCCTGCTGTGGAAGCTGCTCGCCGAGATCGCCCCCGGCGACCGGGTCGTCCTCCAGCGCAGCGTGCCGGACGAGATCGGCTACCCGATGCTGGAGCACGTCGAGGCTGCTGTCCTCGCCGGTGCTTTCGTCAGCGAGGGCTGGGTCTCCCCGAACCGGGCCGGGTTCAACAACGTCGACCGGGAGTTCTTCGTCCGGGTTCTCGCGGCCTACGACCTTGCGGTGGGCGGTCCGCGTTACGCCAGCGAGCGGGTCATCGCCTCCGGCAGCACTCTGCACGAACTCGACGTGCAGGACCTCAGCGCGCTGCGGACGAGCCTTCTCGGCGACCTTGTGGGCGCTCGTAGCGCCGCGAAGTTCGTTCCCGAGTTCGTCTGGCAGGGGCCGGCCGCGGTCAAGCGGGCGTTCCTCCAGGCGCTGTTCGAGGGTGACGGCTCGTCGTCGCTGCTGCCGCGCAACACCATGCAGATCTCGTACTCGACCCGCAGCGAGCGCCTGGCGGCCGAGGTCCAGCAGTTGCTGCTGGAGTTCGGTGTGATCAGCCGGCAGACCCGCTACGACAATGGCGAGATCAAGGTCGTGGTGACCAACCGTCGCGACGCCCGAATCTTCGCCGCGCACGTCGGGTTCCTCGGTCGGAAGCAGGCCAAGTTGGAGGCCGAGCTGGCCCAGGTGCCGGCGAGCAGCACGGCGCTCTCCAGCGACCACGTGCCGTTGGTCGCCGACTTCATCCGTGAGCACGGCGCGCAGCGCTGGACGGAGCGGGACTGGCTGCGCCGGCACAACGTGGACCGGGTCGAGCGGTGGGAACGCGACCGCGACGAGATCGCGGCCCGGATCACCAACTCCGAGGTGCTCGACGTGGTCGAGCCGTTGGTCGACGGGCGGTTCTACTACGCCGAGGTGGCGCAGATCACGGACGCCGGCGTGCAGCCGGTCTACAGCGTCCGGGTGGACACCGACGACCACTCGTTCGTCTCGGACGGGTTCGTCAGCCACAACACCGAGTGCAAGCTCGACCCCCTCGCGATGGAGATGCTGCGGGACATCGACGAGGACACCGTCGACCTGCAGGACAACTACGACGGCCGGGCCAAGGAGCCCACGATCCTGCCGTCGCGGATCCCCAACCTGCTGGTGAACGGCTCCGAGGGCATCGCGGTCGGCATGGCCACCAAGATCCCGCCGCACAACCTGCGGGAGATCGGCGCGGCGGTGCAGTGGTGCCTGGAGCACCCTGAGGAGGACGAGGAGACCACCCTCGAAGCCCTGCTCGGCATCGTCAAGGGCCCGGACTTCCCGACCCACGGCCTGATCGTCGGCACTACCGCCATCCAGGACGCGTACCGCACGGGTCGTGGTTCGATCCGGATGCGGGCCGTGGTGGAGGTCGAGGAGGACAAGCGGGGTCGGCCCTGCCTGGTCGTCAGCGAGCTGCCCTACCAGGTCAACCCGGACAACCTGGCCGAGCGGATCGCTGAGCTGATCAAGGAGGGCAAGCTCGCCGGCATCGCCGACATCCGCGACGAGTCCTCCGGGCGTACGGGCATGCGGATCGTGCTGGTGCTCAAGCGCGACGCGGTCGCCAAGGTGGTGCTGAACAACCTCTACAAGCACACCCAGCTCCAGGAGACCTTCGGTGCCAACATGCTGGCGCTGGTCGACGGTGTGCCGCGCACGCTCAACCTGGCCCAGTTCATCCGCTACTACGTCGAGCACCAGATCGACGTGATCCGCCGGCGGACCGCGTTCCGGCTGCGCAAGGCCGAGGAGCGGGCGCACATCCTGCGCGGTCTGGGCAAGGCGCTGGACGCGCTGGACGAGGTGATCGCCCTGATCCGGCGCTCGCCTACCGTGGACGACGCCCGGCAGGGCCTGATCCGGCTGCTGGAGATCGACGAGATCCAGGCGACCGCGATCCTGGACATGCAGCTGCGCCGCCTCGCCGCCCTGGAGCGGCAGCGGATCGTCGACGACCTGGCCAAGCTCGAAATCGAGATCGCCGACCTCAAGGACATCCTCGCCAAGCCGGAGCGGCAGCGCCGGATCGTCTCGGAGGAGCTGGGCGAGATCGTTGCCAAGTGGGGCGACGAGCGGCGTACGCAGATCATTCCGTTCGACGGCGAGGTCTCGATGGAGGACCTCATCGCCCGGGAGGACGTGGTCGTCACGATCACCCGGACGGGGTACGCCAAGCGGACCAAGGTCGATCTGTACCGCTCGCAGCGGCGCGGCGGCAAGGGCGTCAGTGGCGCCACGCTGCGGCAGGACGACATAGTGAGCCACTTCTTCGTATGCTCGACGCACGACTGGATCCTGTTCTTCACGAACAAGGGTCGGGTGTACCGGGCCAAGGCGTACGAGTTGCCGGAGGCCAGTAGGGTAGCCAAGGGCCAACACGTGGCCAATCTGCTCGCCTTCCTACCCGACGAGCAGATCGCGCAGATCATCGAAATCCCGAACTACCAGGTAGCCCCCTATCTGGTACTGGCCACGAAGAACGGCCTGGTGAAGAAGACGCGGCTCGAGGAGTTCGACTCCAACCGTTCCGGCGGAATCATCGCGATCAACCTGCGCGATGAGGACGAGCTGGTCGGTGCTGCGCTGGTGGCGCCGGAGAACGACCTGCTGCTGGTCTCCAAGAAGGCGCAGGCGATCCGGTTCAACGCCTCCGACGAGGCGCTGCGGCCGATGGGCCGGGCCACCTCGGGCGTGATCGGCATGCGCTTCACGGACGACGACGTCCTGCTCGCCATGGAGGTCGTTCGGGACGGTTTGGACGTCCTGGTGGCCACGAACGGGGGATACGCGAAACGTACCCCGATCGAGGAATACCCGGTGCAGGGCCGGGGAGGTAAGGGCGTGCTGACTGCGAAGATCACCGAACGGCGCGGTGGTCTGGTCGGTGCCGTGGTGATCGACCCAGACGACGAGTTGTTCGCGATCACCAGCAACGGTGGTGTCATCCGGACTCCGGTGAAGCCTGTACGCCGTACGCGTGACCGGAACACAATGGGGGTCAAGCTGATGGACCTCCCGGACGGCGTGACTATCGTGGCGATTGCTCGCAATGCCGACGAGCCTGACGAACAGGACTAGTTGAATGACGGAGACACAGGCGAAGTCGGGGAACACGGGGACCTCGGCCAACCCGGTCGACGAGGAGGCCGCCAAGGGCGGCACACCAGCGACCGGCCGCGCGGCCGTGGGCCGGGCCACGGTTCCCGCCGACGCGCCTGCCCCGAAATTCACCCGGGCTCCCGGCATGACACCTCCGCCGGAGCAGCCCGGCGAGGACGGGGGATCGGGCGACGCCAAGGCCGAGACGTCGGCTGTCGAGGCACCGACGTCCGCCGGGGTGGCCCCCGCGGCGGCCGCCCCGACCCCGGCTCGGCCGACGACCACCCAGCCGATCAACACCCGCCCCGGTCAGGCGGCATCGACCGGGGCCACCGGCACCCAGCCGCGGATCACGCCGGGCATGACCCAGCCCGACTCGGGGCGTACGGCCGCTGGCGGTCGCCCCGCGAGCGGTGGTGGCCTGCCGCCGGGGATCGGCAACGCATCGGCCGTCGGGGCCGCTCGCGTGGGTGAGGCGGTACGCGCCGCGCGTACCTCGGTCAGCTCGGCGGCGTCCCGCGGACCGCGCCGGGCCCGGCTGAACCTCAAGCGGATCGACCCCTGGTCCGTGATGAAGTTCGCGTTCGCCGTCTCGGTGGTGCTGTTCATCGTCGTGGTGGTCGCCACGTCGGTGCTCTACCTGGCGCTGGACGCGATGGGCGTGTTCCAGAGCGTCAACGACAGCCTCAGCGACCTGGTCAACGCGGGCGGTGGGCAGAGCACCAACGGGTTCCAGATCACCGCCAAGGGCGTGATCCTCAGCTCGGCGCTGATCGGCCTGGTCAACGTGGTGCTGTTCACCGCGCTGGCCACGCTGGGAGCATTCGTCTACAACGTCTGCGCCGACCTGGTCGGCGGGATCGAGCTGACGCTCGCCGAGCGCGACTGAGTGTGACCGGGGCGCCGGGGCACCGCGGAATGCGGTCGCTCCGGCGCCCCGTACTCGGTTAGGTTTTGCAGACGGCGACGGCCCGGCTCGCAGGTTCGGACCCCGATTTGGGGCCGGCAGAGCGGATGGGTTAATCTTGCTCGTCGCAACGCGGGGCTATAGCTCAGTCGGTTAGAGCGCAGAGCTGATAACTCTGAGGTCGATGGTTCGATTCCATCTAGCCCCACCGCACATCGTCCGACGCTAGTCGAGCGCGAGGGGTCGCCCCATGTTCAAGAAGCTGCTGATCCTGGCCGGCGTCGTCGGCGTGGCTGCCGTCGTCTTCAACAAGGTCAAGGCCGCCAACGACGAACGTGCCCTGTGGCACGAGGCGACCACCGCGCCCGACCTGCGCTGACGTCCGGCCGGCGGCGAGCGACGCACCGCCGCCGCAGCCGCTCACGGGGCCCTAGCTCAACTGGCAGAGCACTGCCTTTGCAAGGCAGGGGTTAGGGGTTCGAGTCCCCTGGGCTCCACCATCACTTCCCCCTCGGCCCCGCGCCCCGAGTCTCGTGGTCGTGGACCGAGCGGTGCTGATCGTTGACGCATGAGCGGCATGACACGCCGAGCGTCGAGCTGCTGCGCTGTCAACGATCTGAGCCGACGACTCCCGCGTCACCGCGGAACGGACTCCTGACCAACCAGCATGACGTCGTTGAACGCCAACGCGCCCGGCCCGACGAAGTGTCGGACCGGGCGCGTCAGATCGAGCTACGCCACGAAGCGGGAGCGGCGTCGCCGTGCGAGCACGAAGCTCGCGCCACCGACGAGCAGGAGCGCACCGCCGATGCCGGCCACGGTCGCGGTGTCGGCACCGGTCAGCGGCAGTCCGCCGCCCTCGCCGCCGGCAGCGACCGGGCTCGTGGAGGTGGCCGCGGTCGGAGTGACGGTCGTCGTGGCGCTCGGAGTCGGAGTGGGCTGCGACGAGGCCGTCGTCGTCGGCGTCGGGGTGGGCTGCGACGCGCAGTCGAGCGCACGCGCGGCGTACAGGCCCTCGTTCAGGTAGGCCAGGTAGCCATCGGTGGTCGCGTCGTCGAGCGTCTTCTGCGCGGCCTCCTTCACCTTGGGACCGGCGCCGGTCAACGTCTGGTCCACCTTGACCCGCAGATTCACCGACCAGACGGTCTGCACGTCCTTCTTGAGGAATGCGCGGAGATCGTCCGAGCTGCCATCGAGTTTCTTCTGAATGACGTCAGGCAGGGTGGGCAGGGACTCGGTGTTCGCGGCGTACAGGATCTGGGCCGTCAGCACCCGGAGCTGGGTGGTGGTGGCGGTGTCCAGGTCGATGGTGAAGAGCTCGCGGATGTCCTTGTACGTCTTGCGCTCGACCGTCTGGCAGGTTTCGTTGAGCCCGGGCGACCCGGTCTGCGCCACCGCCGGTGCCGCCGGAACCATAAAGGCCAGCGCTATTGCCACGCCGGCCGGGATCTTCCATCGCATGTGGATCTTCCTCCCCGTTGTAGATCAAAGACTGGGGATATTACCGTCGTCTGGGGATTGGCGAGGCCCCGGAAGGCTCGCTCACTGACCGCTTCGGCAATTGCCTGTCGGGTCGGGCAGCGCACTTGTCATGATCCGTGGATGGATGAGCAACCAACCTCCGTCACCGTGCACATCTACTGTCGGGTCGAGGTGGTCGTCACCGACCCCGCAGCGGTCACCGGTCACGCGATCGCCGACCTGCGTGCGGCCGACATCGACTGGTCCGAAGAGGCGGACGATCTCGAGACGGCCGTCGAGGAACTACGGTCGGACGTCGCCACCTCCCTGGCGGCTGTGGTGGACATCAGCCAGCTCGGTGACGGCATTCCGGGCGTGGAGTTTCGCGGTGGTCTGTGTTGGGCCGAACAGGGTCCGGCCCGGGACCCGTTCCGTGCCGAAGAGCGGTGACGGAGGGCGTCAGAAGCGGGAGCGCCGCCGGCGGTCCAAGCGCTGAAAGCGCGGACCGGCCCAGAGCCAGAAGAGCGACGCCGTCAATCCAGTGGCCCCCATGGCGACGATCACGCCTCGGGGCAGCTCGGTGTTGACCGGCATCGGCATGCAGCTGGCCGGGGTGTAGTCGACTGTCAGTCGCTGGTACAGCGGGGGTAGCCGCCGCTCGGGGAACGACCGCTCGTAGATGCCGCAGGTGGTCGGCCCGTCGGCCGTGTCGACGCGTACCAGCACGTAGGGGCCTTGGGCGGTCTGGGCCGGTTCCACCGCGACCACCGTCGCCGGCATCAGCACGCCGGCCGGTGGGGGCGGCTCGCGGTCGTCGGTGACACCCATCAGTACCAGCAGGCTGCACGGCACCAGCAGCGCCAGCGGTAGGGCCGGCCAGGCCTTCGGACGAGTTCCATTGGCCAAGAACGACGGCATGGCGTCAGGCTAGTCAGCGAGATCAATGACGGTGCCCGGCCCACTGCCAATCCGCCGCTCATCCGCAGCGCCGGGTCCGTGCGTCGGCGCGACCACAGACCCTTTCCGAGGTACGCCCGCTGGCCGCGGTGCAGGAAGTTCACCTCCCCCGGCTCCGGTACCCCAGCCGGTCCCGCTCAAGCGTCAGCCGTCCGTGGCCGTCCCCTCGGTCCCGGGAGTGGGCTGCGCGAGGTCGGGTCGTGCCGACGGAAGGTGCTCCACCAGTTTGGTGAGCGCGCCGTTGGCGAAGGTGGCACCGAGCGCCGATCCGGCGCCGATGGTCCAGCCCACCGGGCCGAGCGGCGTGCAGCCGAAGAACTGGCTCACCCCCGGCGTCTGCACCACCACGACCAGCACTCCCAGCGACGCCGCCGTGGACGCCAGCACGGCCGGGCTGGTGCCGCCGGCCAGGATGGTCTGGCCGAGCTGGGTGCCGACGAGCGAGACGAGGGCGACCGTTCCGGCCCGCCGCTGGCGGCCGGTGTACCGGGCCAACGTCCAGCCGACGGTCGCGCCCAGCGTGGTGGACGCCGCACGGAGCCCGATCTCCCTGCTGAGGGTCTCACCGAGCGACGCGTCGGGGCCCTCCCGGAGCAGACCGTCGGTGCGGTCCGAGGCGGGTGGGCGGACCGCGATGGCCAGCGCCGGCGCCAGGTCGGTGAGCAGGTTGACCAGCAGCAGTTGCCGCCCGGTGAGGGCGGAACGGCCGGTCACCGCGGCGGTGAGCACGCTGAACGCGATCTCGCCGAGGTTGCCGCCGACGAGGATGCTCAGCGCGTGGCGGACCGACGACCACATCGCGCGACCCTCGACCAGGGTGGCGATGATGGTCTCCAACCGGTCGTCGGTGACCACCAGGTCGGCGGCGGCCCGGGCCGCCGGCGTGCCGCGTTGGCCGAGGGCGATGCCGACGTCGGCCAGCCGGATCGCCGGGGCGTCGTTGGCGCCGTCGCCGGTCATCGCCACGGTCCGCCCGCACTTCTGCAACGCCTGGATGATGCGCACCTTGTGCGCCGGGGTGCAGCGGGCCACCACGTCGGTGTTGGCCAGCCGCTCGGCGAGCGCGTCGTCGTCCAACTGGTCGAGTTCGGTGGCGGTGACCACCCGCTGCTCGTCGTGCTCGCTGATGGTGGCGGCGATCGCCTCGGCGGTGGCCGGGTGGTCGCCGGTGATCATGATGGTGTGCACCCCGGCCTGCCGGATCCGGCGTACCGCCGGGGCGGCGCTCTCCCGGACCCCGTCCGCGAGGGCCAGGAACCCCACGAAGGTCAGACCTCGGACGTCGGCGTCGGTGATGTGCGCGGCGTCCACCTCGCACTCCGCGACGGCCAGGATCCGGTGCCCCGCCCCGGCCCGGTCGGCCAGCAGACGGTGCAGTTCCGCGCGGCCGGCGTCGTCCAGCGGCTCCTGCCGGCCGTCGGCACGCCGCGTCGCGCAGCGTGGCAACACCGTCTCCGGGGCGCCCTTGACGCTCAGCAGCAGGCGGCCCTCGGTCTCGCCGATGCTCGCGTGGTAGCCGCGGGACGGTTCGAACGGCAGCCCGCCGGCCGCCCGCCAGCCGGCGGCGCCGGTCTGCTCCACCACCTGAGCCGTGGCGGCGCCCCGCCAGACCGCCCGGTCGGTCTGCAACGCCAACTCCTCCGGCTTGGCCGCGGCGGGGGTGGCCCGCAGCGCCGTGGCGAGGGTCAGTCGGAGTCGGTCGTCGAGCCGGTCCACCGCGGCGTACCGGTCGCCGACGCCGTCGCCGACCCCGGCGAGCAGCAACTGGCCCTCGGTGAGGGTGCCGGTCTTGTCGAAGCAGAGCACGTCCACCCGGCCCAACGCCTCGATCGTGCGGGGGTTGCGGACCAACGCGCCGTGCTCGGCCAGCCGCCGGGCGGCGGCCAGCTGCGCGGCGCTGACCAGGAACGGCAGCCCCTCCGGCACCGACGCGACGGCGAGGTTCGCGGCGGTCGCCGCCGTTTCGGCCAGCGGTACGCCCCGGAGCAGCCCCGCCCCGGCCACGGCGATCGCCGAACCCGCGGCCAACGGAATGGCGGCGCTGGTCAACGAGCCGAGCCGGGCCTCCACCCCGCTGGTCGGGGGTGCCTGCCGGACCAGCGCCAGGCTGCGTCCGGACTCGGTGTCGACGCCGGTCGCCACCACCACGGCGGTTCCTTGGCCGGCGGCGACGGTGGTGCCCTCGTACAGCATCGAGTGCCGGTCGGCGATGGCCGCGGCGACGACCGCCCGGTTGCTCTTGGCGACCGGCAGCGACTCACCGGTCAGCGACGACTCGTCCGCCTCCAGCCCCACCGATTCGAGCACCCGGCAGTCGGCCGGCACCGAGTCTCCCGATTCGAGGGTGATGACGTCTCCGCGGACGAGGTCCTCGGCCGCGACGATTCGCTCGACGCCGTCCCGGCGGACCCGGGCCGTCACCGCCGAACGCGACAGCAGCTCCGCCAGCGACCGTTCGGTGTTGCGTTCGTGCACCGCCCCGATCAGGGCCGACCCACCGACGACGCTGCCCACCAGCGCGGCGTCGACAAGCGAGCCGAACGACGCGGAGAGCACCGCCCCGGCGGCCAGTACGGGGGTGAGCGGGTTGGACAGCTCGTCCAGGAACGCCCGCAGCAGGCCACCACCGGCGGGTGTGTCGCCGCCGCCCGCCCCCTGGCCATCGTGTCGGCGCTGCGCCTCCGCGCTGGCCAGCCCGTCCGGCGTGGTGCCCAGCTGGTCGAGCACGGTCCGGACCGGCATCAGGTGCCAGGCGGTCGTCACCGGCACCGGCGTGTCCGACCGGTCGGGCAACCGGCTGGCCCGCCAGACCCCGTTCGCGAAGGCGAGGCCGGCCGCGCCGTTGACCGCGACGAGCGACTTGTGGGGCAGCTGGGTCGGTGGGGCGGTGAACGCGCCCAGCGCCCCGAGGCCGGTGCCCGCCATGGCGAGCCGGATGTTCTGCCGCGTCATCCGCCGGGCCGCCCCGGTCGCCTCGATGACCAGGGCCACCACTCGCAGGTCGGTGCCGACCAGCAGGTGCGCTCCCCACGGCGGCAGCTCGTCCGGAGCGGACATCCCGAGGCCGCAGTCGGACGCGCCGAGCGCCGCCCGGTCCCCGGAGACCAGCATCACGACCGCCCCGTCGCGCTGCAACGCACGTACCGTGTCGGCCAGGTGGTCCCCGCCGGGCAGCAGCGCGTCGGCGAAGCCGTACCGCTGCTCGTCGCCGCCGGCCACGATCAGCTTCAGGCCGGCGTGGCGGGCGGCGGCCGGCAGGCCGTCGACACCCGGCGCGGGTTCGGGTTCGACCCGCAGCAGCGCCGTGAGCCGACCCGAGTGGGTGAGCCCGAGCAGTTGCCCGCCGGCCGCGCGCAGCCGCTCGCCGTCCGGCACGTCGCCGGGATCGCCCGCCGGGAATTGGTCCAGGGGTGCCAGCCGCCAGCCGTCCAGCTCCGGTGAACCGGTCGGGTCGCTCGGGTCGAACAGCGCGAACGCCCGCTCCGCCACCTCGTCGACGTCCACCTCGGCCGCCGGCGCCAGGTCGGCGAGTACGCCCCGCTCCGATCCGAGCACCGCCGCGTCCAGCACCAGCGTGTCGATCCGGTCCAGCTCCCGCAGCACGCCACGGTCCATCGCGATCACCCCGCGCCGGGCGAGGATCCGGCCGAGCTGTGCCGCGTACCCCTCTCGCCCACTGCCCGGGGCCTTGGGCAGCGCGGACAGGCCCAGCGCGGCGGCTCGCTTGCGCCCGGCGATCGGTGTCGCCGCCGCGGCGGCAGCCACGCCGGCGGTCAACATACGGTTGATGTAGTGCTCGACCGGGCCGTCCGGTTTCGGGCGGGGACGGTCGACCGCGGGCCACCGCGCGGTGGCGCGCTCGGGGTCGCCGGTCAGCCGCGGCTCGGCCTTCTCCCACGCGGCGAGTTGGGCCCGCGCCTCCCCCCACTGCACCATCCGTTGGGCGCCGTCGAGCACTATCCCCGTCCACCGGCCGGTCAGACCCTGCACCACCGCCTCAGCCAGCGGAAAGATGACGTCGGCGCGCGGGTCGGAGCGCAGCCGCCTGCCGACGAAGGCGTGCAGCTTCGGTTGCAGGTCCGCAGCGGCCAGCAGGCCGGCGACCTCGCCGGGCAGCGGCGCGAACGGCAGGAGCCGGGTGGCCGCCGTGATGGTCAGGCCCAGTGCGTCCGAGGCGAGGGCGCCCAGGGTGCGCGGCGTACGCGGCCCCTCCTCCGGCGGATGCGGGGGCGGGATCTCCGGATCCGGTTCGTGGTCGCAGGTTCCCTCGATCCGCCCGATCGTGGCGATGAGGTCCCGCAGCCGCGGCTCGGGCGCCTGCACGGCCACCACCACCCGGCCGGACGGGGCGTTCACCCGGGCCCAGGCCACCCCGGGCAACCGCTCCAGCGCGGCCTCCACCTGCCGGGCCAACCGGTCGCCACCGTCCTGGCAGACGCCGTGCACCTCGATGTGGTGCCGGCCGGGGCGCGACCAGACCCGACGCCGGGTCAGCCCGACCGTCCGGGCCAGCCGGGTCGCCGCCGACCCGACGGTCCGGGACGCCTCCCCGACCAGGTGCGGCACGCCGATGGACGGCAGGAGGCGGCCGGCGGCGCGACCCGCCGCCGTCATCGAGGCGTACGGCCGGACGGACGCCGACCCGACTCCCCGTTGTCGCTTGTGCCGTCGGTCATCTCGCCCTCCCACCGCCTCACGTCCGGCGGCCTGGCTTCCCGACCTGGCGTCCGTTATGCCCCTCGGACCACCGGAACTTTGCGGGGCTGGCCGCGCATGGACGGGGTGGACGGTGGAATCCGACGACCATCACCGGACACGGGGAGGCCGGAATGAGCACGTTGACACGACACCTCAACGGTTCACACGAGAACGTTCGGATGTACAGCCGACGGGTGGAGCTGCCGATGGTGGGCGAGGTGGCGGTGCCACCACCGGACAAGATCGCCTACTACGCCGGGCTCGGCGTGCTGGCCGCGTTGCAGGTGATCGAATGGCCGCTCGCCCTGGTGATCACCGCCGGGCATCTCCTGGCGGACCAGCACTTCTCGGGACTGGTACGCGGCGTCGGGGAGGCGCTCCAGGACGCCTGACGAGAGCCGGGTCACCCCCGGTTGACATGAATCCGGGTTGAGGTCGCAGGCTCGGTGCATGTCGAGCCGAACCGCCACCCCCGTTCCGGTCCCCGCCGGGTTGTTCGCACCCCGGCTGCGGGCGATGACGGTGGGCAGCGTCGCGCTGGTGTCGCTGCTGGCGTTCGAGGCGTTGGCGGTCGGCACGGCCATGCCGACCGTCGCGCGCAGCCTGGATGGGCTGGCGCTGTACGGGATCGCGTTCGGTGGCCCGTTCGCCGCCGGTGTGGTGGCCATGGTCGTTTCCGGGATCTGGTGTGACGCACGGGGGCCCCGAGGACCGATGTGGCACGGCGTCGGCTGGTTCGTGGTCGGGCTGCTGGTCGCCGGGACCGCGCCGACGATGACCGCGTTGGTGGTCGGACGGGTCGTGCAGGGGTTCGGCTCGGGGTTGCTGTCGGTGGCGCTCTACGTGATCGTCGGGCAGGCGTACCCCGAGGAGTTGCATCGGCGCATCTTCGCCGCGTTCGCTGCGGCGTGGGTCGTACCGTCGCTGGTCGGGCCGGCGCTGGCCGGCCTGATTGTCGAGTACCTGGGCTGGCGGTGGGTCTTTCTCGTGGTGCCGGCGGTGGCCGTCCCGGCGGTGCTGCTGATCCATCCGGGCCTGCGGTCGCTCGACGGGACCGTGCCGAGCCGGCCGCCGGCCGGCGCGATGGCCCGCGTCGGCTGGGCCTGTGGGGCGGGCGTGAGCGCCGCACTGCTGCACATCGGGGGACAGCAGCGCGGCGTGACGGCCCTGGCGGTGATCGCGCTCGCCCTGGCCGGCCTGCTGGTCTGCGCTCCGCGCCTGCTGCCGCCGGGGTTCCTCCGGGCGGCCCGCGGGCTGCCCACCGTGATCGGTCTGCGCGGTCTGGCGTCGGCGGCGTTCGTCGGCGCGGAGGTGGTCATCCCGCTGATGCTCTCCCGGGAGCGAGGGCTGTCGCCGACCGCCGCCGGGCTTGTTCTCACGGTGGGCGCGTTGGCCTGGTCGGTGGGCTCCTGGGTGCAGGGCCGTTTTCCCGTGCCGGCCTCCCGGGCCAGCTTCCCCCGCGTCGGGTTGTGCTGCATCACGGCCGGCACCGCGACGGTGGCGTTGGCCGTCCGACCCGAGCTGCCGGTGGCCGTCGCCGTGCTGGGCTGGGCGGTGGCGGGGCTCGGTATGGGACTGCTGTACCCGTCGTTGTCGGTGCTCACCCTGGAGCTGTCCGCGCCCGGCGAGCAGGGGCGCAACAGCTCGTCACTGCAACTGGGCGACTCGCTCTTCGCGGCGACCGTGCTGGCGCTCACCGGTGCCGTACTGGCTGCCGGGAGCGCGCCCGGCCCCGCCAGCTACGTGGTGACCCTGGTGGTGGCGGCCGGTCTGGCACTGGTCGGCGCGCTGCTGGCCGGCCGGGTGGTGATGGACGCAGACCACACGGCCGGGCGGGTGATCGGCTGAGGATTCGACGTGTCCGCACCGGGCGGGCGCGAGGATGGCAGGCGATGAACCTCCTGACCGTCCTGCCGCTGGCCGTGGTGATGGTCGCCGGGACGCAACTGGTCGTGGCGGTCTTCCTCGCCTCGTCCGACCGGCCCCGGGCCGCGTCGCTGGGCTTCCTCGCCGGCGCCGGCCTGGTGGTCGCCGTCGGGGTGACCGTGAGCTGGTTGTTGACCCGGTTGCTGGGCGGGTTGGCGACCGACGCCAGCGCGGCCGCCAGCAGGATCGATCGCGGTCCGGTCATCGACCTGGTGGTGCTCGCGCTGCTGGTGTGCCTGGCCCTGGTGGTCTGGCTGCGCCGCAACCGGTCCGGGCCGCCGCGCTGGTTGGGCAGCGTGAGCCACGCCCATCCGCGCTGGGCCGCACGGATGGGTGCCCTGCTCTTCGTGGTGACACCCACCGACGACCTCACCATGGCGACGGTCGGCGCGACAGTGGCCCGACACAACCTCCCCTGGTGGCACCTGGTGCCGTTCGTGCTGCTCACCGTGCTCCTGCTCGCGGTGCCGCTGCTGGCGTTGGTGCTGCTCGGGCAGAAGGCGGCGCGGGTGCTGGCCCGGATGCGGGAGTGGGCCGAGGGGCACTCCTGGATCGTCAACGAGATCGTGATCGCGTTCTTCGCGCTCCTGACCGTGCTGGATCTGGTCCGTTCGGGGTGAGCCGTCACGTGTGCCGTCGCGCGGCCGTCATCAGCACGACGGGTCCGCGGAGGAGGAGGGGACGATGAGGGTTCTGGTCACCGGGGCGGGTGGTCGACTGGGGAGCCACGTGCTGGCGCGGCTGCGCGACGACGGGATGAGCGTCCGGGCCAGCAGCCGCCGGCCGCGTATTGGCTCGGACGTCGAGTGGGTCGTGGCCGACCTGGCCACCGGCGACGGGCTGGCCGAGGCGGTGACCGGGGTGGACGCGGTGGTGCACCTGGCGTCCTCGCCCCGGGGGCGTACCCACCAGGTGGACGTGCTGGGCACCCGTCGGCTGGTGCTCGCCGCCGGCGCGGCCGGCGTCCAGCACCTGGTCTACATCTCGATCGTCGGGGTGGACCGGGTGCCGATCCCGTACTACCGGCACAAGCTGGCAGCCGAGCAGGTCGTCGCGGCCGGCCCGGTGCCGTGGTCGGTGCTGCGCGCCACCCAGTTCCCCGAGTTCCTCGACGATCTGCTGGCGACCAGCGCGCGGCTGGGCCCGGTGTTCGGCGACCGGGCGGTGCTCGCCCAGCCGGTCGACCCGGGTGAGGTGGCCGCCCGGCTCGCGGCCCGGGTGGCCGCCGGCCCGCTCGGGGGCATCGAGAAGTTCGGTGGGCCGCAGGTGCTCCGCTTCGACGAGGCGGTCCGTGCCTGGCGGGAGGCGCGCGGGTCACGCCGACCGCTGCTGCCGGTACGAATCCCCGGCCGCCTCGGGCGCGAACTGCGCGCCGGTGGGTTGGTCACCGAGGCGCTGCCTCGCGGTGTGCGTACCTGGGCCGACCACCTCGCGGACACGTACGGGGGAACCGCGCGGAGATGAGACGGATAGCGGTTCACGTTCGCCTTACGGTGACGCCATGTTCGTTGTCGTCACCACGGTGATCCTCTACGTTTTCGGTTTCGTCTTCCTCTACGGCGTGATCCGGCTGGGTGTCCGGCACGCGATGGAGGACCTGGAGCTGCAGCGGGCCAAAGCCCGACGCGAGGAGGAGTTGGCGGCCGCCCGCGACCGTTCCTTCCTGCGCGACAACGCGTTCCTCGCCGGCAGTTGAGCCGCGACGTGGAGGTGGTGTCGCGAGACGGCTCGGGAGTCGGCGGGCGATCCGGCGGCGCGGGTGCGAGGATCGCACCCGTGATGGGAACGCTGAAGACCGAACCGGCCCGTGCCCGCCTCGATCTGCTCGCCGCGCCGGTGGCGGAGGCCATCGCCCAGTGGCCGGCCAACGCGCCGGTGGACGTCGACGACGTCCTGGTCGCGCCGATCGACGCCGATCTCGCCGACACGGCGGCATTCTGCGAGGCGTACGAGGTGGGGCTGGACGTGTCGGCCAACTGCGTCGTGGTGGCCGGAAAGCGCGAGGGTGTGGTCCGCTACGCGGCCTGCATCGTGCTGGCCACCACCCGGGCCGACGTGAACGGCGTGGCCCGGCGGGCGCTGGACGTGCGCAAGGCGAGCTTCGCCCCGATGACCGACGCGGTCGAGTTGACCGGCATGGAGTACGGCGGCATCACCCCGATCGGGCTGCCGGCCCAGTGGCCGATCCTGGTGGACGCGCGGGTGATCGCCACCCCACACGTGATCATCGGGTCCGGCGTACGGCACAGCAAGATCGCGCTGCCGGGGCCGGCGCTGGGCGCGCTGCCCGGCGCACAGGTGGTCGAAGGGCTGGCCAGGCCGGCCTGACCAGCCACCAACATCGATACCGTTGCACGTGAAACATCGGCCTGGTCGATGTCTAGCGTGCTGCGGCCTCCCGCTGCTCGACCTCGGCCAGCGCGGCGAGGAGCGTGGACGTCTCCTGGGCGCCGCTGACCGCGTACTTCCCGGCCAGTACGAACGTCGGGACGCTCGTGATGCCCAGGTCGCGGGCGGCGGCGAGTTCGGCGGCGAGTTCGGCGGTCCGCTCGTCGGAGTCGAGGAACCGGCGGGCATCGGCGGCGTCCAGGCCGATCGAGCCGGCGATCGTCGCCAGCACCTCCCGGGAACCGATGTCGAGGCCCTTCGTGAAGTGTGCCTGGTACAGGGCGTCCACCATCTCGGCCGCCCGGTCGCGCTCGGCGGCGTAGCCGACCAGCCGGTGCGCGTCGAAGGTGTTGGCGGCCACCGCGTGGTCGTAGTCCAGCCGAAGCCCGTCACCCGCCGCGGCCTGGGTCACCCGCGCGACCATCTGCCGCGCGCGCTCCGGGCCGCCGAACTTGTCGGCCAGCGCGTCGATGACCGGGCGGGGTTCGGGCACCGGCGACGGGTCGAGCTGGAACGGCCGGTACCGGACGGTCACCTCGCCGTCGTAGCGGGCGAGCGCCTCGTCCAGGCGACGCTTGCCCAGGTAGCACCACGGGCAGACGACGTCGGCGTAGATCTCAATCTCCATGATCGGTGCCAACTGCCGGCTCAGTCGAGTTGTTCCCGGACCTGCCGCTTGAGCCGGCCCAGGATCGCCGTGCCGCCGCGCACCCGCAGCGGGCTGATCGCCTGGGCCAGGCCCATCCGCTGGTAGAGGTCGTCCGGCACGGCCAGCACCTCCTCGGCGCTCGCGCCGGCCAGACCCTCGGCGAGGATCCCGGCGAACGCCCGGGTGGTGGGCGCCTCCGGCGGGCAGTCGAACAGGGTCTCGACGGTCCCGTCCGGCGTCACCCGGGCGCGCAGGAAGAACGCGGTCTGGCACTCGGGCACCTGCTCCATGCCCTCGTGCCCGGCGGCGTCGGCGGGCAGCGGCGGGATGACGTCGGCGTACTCCAGCAGCATCTCCAGCACCAGGTCGCGTGGCGCGGCGGCGAACTCGTCGACGATCTCGGCCAGTCGGGCCGGCATGTCAGCCATGTGTCGAGGCTACCGCTGGCGCCGACGGCTCACGTGGTCGGAGACTGTTCGCTGATCTCGCTCAACGCGCTGGTCGGGTCGAGCTGCATGGCCAGGTCACCGAGCGAGACGATCCCCACCAGCTTGCGGTCGCTGTCGCAGACCAGCACGCGGCGGATGCCCCGGTCCCGCATGAGCGCCGCAGCCTCACCCGCCGTGCAGTGCTGCTCGATCATGACCACCTCGCGGGTGACGATCGAGCCGATGGTGGTGGCCGCCGGTGAGCTGTTCTCGGCCACCGCCCGCACCACGATGTCCCGGTCGGTGAGCATGCCGGCGAGGGTGGCGCCGTCGGTGACCACCACGTCGCCGATGTCCGCCTCCTTCATCACCCTGGCCGCCTCGTCCAGGGTGGTCTCGGCCGACAGGTACACGACCTGTTTGGTCATCACGTCGCTGACCCGGTAACCGGTCATGAGATCCTCCGAAGACGTATCACCCGATCCGACTGCACTACCCCGTGACGCGGTGGCTACACCAGGTTCGCACGCTCCCGGCGGGCCGCGTCAACGATCCGCTCCACCACACCGTTCACCGGCAGCTCCGCGCGCCCGTCGCCGGCCCGCTCGCGCAACTCCACGTACCCGTCGGCCAGTCGGCGGCCGACCACGACGGTGCGGGGGATGCCGATCAGCTCCGCGTCGGTGAACTTGACCCCGGCCGAGACGTGCGTCCGGTCGTCGACCAGCACCCGCAGGCCGGCGGCGGCCAGGCGCCCGCCGAGGTCCAGCGCCGCGTCGAGCTGCGGACCCTTGCCGGCGACCACCAGGTGTACGTCACACGGCGCGATTGCCGCCGGCCAGATGAGTCCCCGGTCGTCGTGGTGCTGCTCGGCGATGGCCGCAACCGCCCGGGAGATCCCGATGCCGTAGCAGCCCATGGTGGGCCGGACCGGCTTGCCGGCGGGCCCGAGCACGTCGACCGCGAACGCGTCGGTGTAGCGGCGACCGAGCTGGAAGATGTGCCCGATCTCGATGCCCCGCCGGATGGTCAGCTCGCCGTCGCCGCAGTCGGGGCACGGGTCGCCGGCGCGCACCTCGGCCGCCTCGACCGTGCCGTCGGGCGTGAAGTCCCGCCCGCAGACCACGCCCGTCGCGTGGCGACCCGGCTCGTTCGCCCCGGTCAGCCACGCGGAGCCGGTCACCACGCGAGGATCGACCAGATAGCGGATGCCCAGCTTGCCGAGCATCTGCGGACCGATGTAGCCGCGCACCAGCTCCGGATGCCCGGCCCACTCGTCGAAGACGGCCACCTGGGCGGGCTCCAGCGCGGCGGCGAGCCGCTTCAGGTCGACCTCCCGGTCACCGGGCAGCCCGATCACCAGGAGTTCGGCCCGCTCGGCGCCCGGCTGACGCACGGTCAACACGACGTTCTTCAGGGTGTCGGCGGCGGTCCAGTCGTCCCGGTCCCCGAGCCGGCGGGCGTTCGCCACCTCGACCAGGCTGGCGATCGTCGCGGTCTCGGGGGTGTCGTGCACCTGCGTCGCGGGTGCGGTGGCGAGGTCGCTGGCGGCGGGTGCCCGGGTGACGACGGCCTCGGTGTTCGCCGCGTAGCCGCACGCGGTGCAGCCGACGAACGTGTCCTCGCCGACCGGGGTCGCGGCCAGGAACTCCTCCGACGCCGAGCCGCCCATCGCGCCGGACATCGCGTGCACCACCGTGTGCTCCAGGCCCAGCCGGTCGAAGATCCGCTGGTACGCCGCCCGGTGCCGGGCGTACGCGTCCCGCAGGCCCGCCTCGTCCAGGTCGAAGGAGTACGCGTCCTTCATCAGGAACTCCCGGCCGCGCAGCACACCGGCGCGGGGCCGCGCCTCGTCGCGGAACTTCGTCTGCACCTGAAACAGCGTCACCGGGAAATCCCGGTACGAGGTGAACACGTCCTTGACCAGCAGCGCCGCCATCTCCTCGTGGGTGGGTGCCAGCAGGTGCTCGGCGCCGCGCCGGTCGGCGAGGGTGAAGAGGAGGTCGCCGTACTCCGTCCACCGGCCGCTCGTCCGGTACGGCTCGGCGGGCAGCAGCGCCGGGAAGTGCACCTCCTGGTCGCCGATCGCGGTCAGCTCGGCACGCACCACCTCGGTGATCCGGTCCAGCACCAGCTTGCCCAGCGGCAGCCACGTGTAGCCGCCCGGTGCGGCGCGACGGATGTAACCGGCGCGCAGCAGCAGCCGATGGCTCGGCACCTCCGCGTCGGCCGGATCCTCGCGAAGGGTCCGCAGCAACAGGGTCGACATGCGTAGCAGCATTCGGGCAGCCTAAGACCGCCGGTCCCGGTGCGGCGATCCAATTCGGTCCCGGGTCACGTGTCGCCGGGAAGGCGGCCCTCGCAGCGGACGTCCGGGTCGGCCACCGGCCGCCGGGGCATCATCCAGTTGAGCGCGGTCTCCTCCACCGGCCAGCCCCGCACCGACACCAGGCTGTACGGAACCGCCGCCGGCTGGGGGCAGAGGACCTGCGACTCGACCCACCCGTTCGGCAGGAACCGCACGGTGGCGGTCCGGTCCAGCATGATCGTCGACGTGTCGGTAACCGTGATGAGCGCGCCGAGCACCACCTCCGGGCCGCCGTTGGCCGTCGGCGGGCCGTCCCCACCGTCCAGGCCTGCCGTGCCGCCGTTCGTCGGAGCAGCCGACGCGCTCGAGGCCGGGCCGCCCGGGGCTGCCGAGGCCGTGACGTCCGGGGCCGGCGAGGCCGATTGCTTCGGGACCACCTCGACCGCGGCGGTGGGCAGCAGCGGCACCCGGAGGAAGACCGCGCCCATCACCACCGGGAGCACGGCGGCGACCGTGAACGCCAGACCGTGGGTCAGCGTCGGGGCGATCCAGCCGGGGATCGGGCCGGTGAGCAGCACGGTGGCGGCGGGCGGCACCGCCAGCAGCGCGGCCGTGGCCACCTCGCCATCCTGATACGCCGTCCAGATGGCCGGGCCCAGCACGGTGTACGCCAGGACCGCCGCGGCCAGCGGCAGGGCCACGCTGACCAGCAGGATCCGGGTCGGCTGGTCAGGATGCAGGTAGCGGGTGCGCAGCGCGAGCAGCCAGAGGCCGAGCATCAGCAGCGACGGCAGGAAGCGGAGCTGCCAGGTGAGGGCCCCCAGCGCGACCGCCGCGCTGATCACCCAACCGGGGGTACGTGCCGTCCCGGAGGCCAGTAGTGACCGTTCCGGGTCGAACCGGTCCGGAGCGCTGAGCCGGAGCAGTCGACCGAGGACGCCGAAGGTGAGCACGACCACGGGGAACGCCCACACCAGGGCGATCAGCAGCGCGCTGAGCAGGCCGAGCGGACTGACGTACTGGACCAGCAGCAGCATCGTGGACATGTCCTGTTGGCTGAGCTGCCACAGTCGCAGCACCAGGAGCAGGACGGGGAAGGTGGGAAGGAGGGTCAGCAGCCACTGCTGCGCCTGCCGCGCCCCCGCCATCCGGCGCGGGCGGACCGCCTTGGCGGAGCTGGTGGTGATCCGGGGTACGCCGGGGGCGGTAGCGCGATCCTCTCCCACGGCCACTGTCGCACCTCCACCTTCCTCGGATCGGGTTGCTGCTGTTCCGCGACCGGCTGCGGGAGGTTGTATCCCTGCTGCCAACGGAGGTTGGCGTTGTACGCGTTCTCCCAGGCCGAGTCGTTCTCGTCCTTGGCCGACTTGTAGAGCGCCAGGTCGACCAGGTCGAGCAGGGCCTGGTTGGGGCCGGTGTTGACGCCCCAGCGCTCCTGGGGCGACGAGCCGATGTCCCAGTGCCGCAGCGGTTTCACGTTCTTGAGGGTCACCGGGAAGTGTTGACCGTCGCCGTCCGGCTGGTCGCCGGTGACGAAGCCGGCGAGGATCGCCGCGTCGGTGGTGACGGCCTGCACCTTGCCGTCGTACAGCTCCTGGATGCACTCGCTGATCCTGTTTCGACCCACCGGCGAGGCGCCCGCCTCGGCGAGGCGCTGGATGGACGTCGAGGTGGTCAGCGAGCAGACCGTCAGCCCACGCAGATCCTCCAGGCTGCTCACCTGCTTCTGGTAGCTCTTCAACGTCACCACCGACTGCTCGGTGTTCAGGTACGCGGCCGAGAAGACGGCACCCTCCTCCCTGCGCTTGTCGTTGATGCTGTACGACGCGATGACCAGGTCGACGATGACGAACCCCTCGCCGTCCTGGGCCTGTCGACGGGCCCGGTCCTCGCTCTCGATCGGCACGAAACGCACCTGGGAGTGGTCGAACCCGAGGTAGCTCGCGATCATGTACGCGATGTCGACGTCGAAGCCCTTCCAGACGTTGTTCGGGAGGCGCTGCGAGATGCCCGGCTGGTCGTCCTTCACGCCGATGACGAGCTGCTGCTTGCCCTTGAGGCCGGCGTCCTCCAGCAACTCGTCCCGGGTCGGCGGGCCCATCGCGAGGACGATCGGGACCAGGGCGGCGGCCAGGACGGCCAGCGCGACGATGAGCCCCACGAGTCGGATCTGGCGGGTCCGCGTGGTGCGCGACGATGGGGGCACCGCCGGGGCCGGCCCGGTGGGGCTCGGCTCGCTTGCCTGACTCAACTGGGCCCTCCCCACTGCGCGGTCCGGTGACCGGCCCCTCATTGTGCGGCCTCAATGCGAGCCACGGCACTCCACCACCAGCCGGATTGGCGACACGACGCCATCTCCCCGATATCGGGGTATCCGGGGCAGTGGGACACCGCGACATCGGCGATCCCGCGCGGATCAAGTGCCTTCCGCCACGTCGGCGGATCGGGGCGTCGCCGGCCGTGCCTCCGGTGACAGACTGGTCGCCGCAGGCAACGGGTGAGGGAGGCGCGGTGCGCTGGCGCAGTTTCGTCGCGGTCGGGGACAGCTTCACCGAGGGTATGGACGACGCGTACCCGGACGGCACCTACCGGGGCTGGGCCGACCTGGTGGCCACCCGTCTCGCCGCCGAGGCGGGCCCCGACTTCCGGTACGCGAACCTGGCCATCCGGGGCCGGCTCTTTCCCGGTGTCGTCGCCGAGCAGGTGCCCTCCGCGGTGGCGATGAAGCCCGATCTGATCAGCTTCGCGGCCGGCGGCAACGACGTGCTGCGGCGCACCTTCGACCCGGACACGTTGGTCTCCCGCTTCGACGAGGTCGTTCGGCAGCTGCGCTCGGGCGGCGCGGACGTGCTGCTCTTCCGATTCGCGGACGTGATGGCACGGCTGCCCGGTCAACGTCTCGTCGCTCCCCGGGTGCAACTGCTCAACCAGGCGGTCGGTGAGACCGCCGAGCGGCACGGCGCCATCCTGGTCGACCTGTACGCCGACGACACGTTCCTCAACCCGATGCTCTGGAGCACCGACCGGCTGCACCTCTCCCCGGCCGGGCACCGGCGGGTCGCCGGGCAGGTGCTGAACGCGCTCGGCGTGGGCTGCGACGAGGAGTGGCTGATGGTCCCGCCGCACCCGGCGCCGTCGCCGTGGCTGGCCGCCCGCGCGGCCGACCTGCGCTGGGCCGGGCAGTACCTGGCCCCGTGGATCAGGCGGCGGCTCACCGGCCGGTCGTCCGGTGACACGGTGACCGCGAAGCGTCCGCTGCTCGGCCCGCTCGTCGACTGACCGTGCGCACCCTGCACACCGCGCCGCTGCTGCGCCGTGAACGGGACGGCGAGCCGGTTCCGGAGCACGCCGTGCTGGTGGACGGCGACCGGGTCGAGGCCGTGGGTCCGCTGGCCGAGCTGAGCGAGACGTACGCGGGGGTGCGGGTCCGCCGGTGGGACGGCGTGCTGGGTCCGGGCCTGCTGCACGACGGCCCGCTGCCGGCGGCACCCACCCCGCGCGAGCGGGTGCACGCGCTGCTGCGTAGCGGAGTGACGGCGGTGCTGGCGGAACACCTGGCCGAGCCGGCGCTGCGGGCCGCCGTCGACCGGAGCGACCTGCTGGTGCTGCCGGCGCCCGTGGTGCCGAGCCTGCATCCGGGTGGACGCGCCGACCTGTCGGCGCACGACGCCGACGGCGCCTGCATCGCGACCGTGGCCGCCGGCCGGATCGTCCACCGGCGGGCGTGAGCACGCCTCACGTGGGCCGCGTCGCATCTGATGGCCGACCGTCGGGCGGTGTTGCGGCGTAACTTGGGGATCATGTCTGTGCCGAACGATCCTGATCCCCGCCTCCAGTCGTACGCCGACCCGCAGCGGCTGGTCACCACCGACTGGTTGGCCGAGCACCTGGGCGACGAGGGCCTCGTCGTGGTCGAGTCCGACGAGGACGTCCTGCTCTACGAATCCGGTCACATCCCCGGTGCCGTCAAGGTCGACTGGCACCTCGACCTGAACGACCAGGTCACCCGGGACTACCTCGACGCGACGAGCTTCGCCGAGATGTGTGCCGCGAAGGGCATCGGCCGGGGCGACACCGTGGTCTTCTACGGCGACAACTTCAACTGGTGGGCCGCGTACGCCCTCTGGGTGTTCTCGCTCTTCGGCCACGCCGACGTGCGCCTGCTCGACGGCGGCCGGCAGAAGTGGATCGCCGAGGGGCGCGAGGTGACCCGCGACAAGCCGACCCGGCCCCGCGCCGACTACCCCGTGCCGCTGCGGGACGACGCGCCGCTGCGGGCGTTCCGCGAGCAGGTGATGGCGCACATCGCCGTGGGGCGGCCGCTGGTCGACGTCCGGTCCCCGGGCGAGTACACGGGCGAGATGCTGCACATGCCCGACTACCCGCAGGAGGGCGCGCTGCGCGGTGGGCACATCCCGGGCGCGGTCAGCAAGCCCTGGAAGTCGGCGGCGAATGAGGACGGCACGTTCAAGTCCGCCGACGAGCTGAAGGCCATCTACGCCGACCAGCTCGGGTTGAGCCCGGACGACGACGTGATCGCGTACTGCCGGATCGGTGAGCGGTCCAGCCACACCTGGTTCGTGCTGCGGCACCTGCTGGGCTACCCGCAGGTGCGCAACTACGACGGCTCGTGGACGGAGTGGGGCAACCTGGTCCGGGCGCCCGTGGTGAAGGGCGACCAGCCCGGCGGCATCGCCGCCTGACCGGTTCTGCGGAGCTGGCCGGCTGAGGGCTCGACGACTCTCAGCCGGC
>NZ_JBFAPG010000014.1:0-31918 GCF_040675595.1 Micromonospora sp. NPDC049580 | reverse complement strand
TTGGGTGTTTGTTCCCTACCCCCTGCCCCCGGGGGCCGGGTTGGTGGTTGGGGCCGTCCCCGGGGCCGTTTTGTGGGGGGGGGGGGGGGGGCCCGCCGAGGCCGGAGCCAGCGCGTCGCGACCCGGCATCCATCGCAGCACCACCAGCACGCCGAGGGCCGCGACGACCGCGGACAGCGCCGCCGCCCAGTGCATGGCGGTGACGAAGGCGTCGTTGGCCGCCGAGATCAGCGTCGGCGCCGCCGGGCCGAGCTTCGCGGCCGCAGCGTACGCCCCGGAGATCGACTCGTTGGCCGCGTCCTGGGCCTGTGCGGGCAGGCCGGTCAACGCGTCGCCCACGTCACTGCGGTAGACCGCGGAGAGCACCGAGCCGAGGACCGCCACGCCGAGCGCGCCGGCCACCTGGCGGACGGTGTTGCTCACCGCGGAGCCCACGCCGGCCTTCTCGCGGGGCAGCGCCGACATGATGGACTCGGTGGCCGGCGGCATGATGTTGGCCATCCCGACGCCCTGGATGAAGAAGACGACAAGCACGATCCAGATCGGGGTGGACGCGCCGATGAAGGCGAACGCGGCCAGCGCCACCACGGTCAGCCCCAGCCCCACGGCGGCGACCGCCCGGCCGCCGTAGCGGCGCACCATCGCGGCGCTGCGCGGCGCGAAGATCAGCTGGGCGCCGGCGAAGGGCAGGAAGAGCAGGCCGGTCTGCAGCGGGCTGTAGTCGCGGACCAACTGCAGGTAGAACGAGCTGAAGAACATCACGCCCATCGCGGCGAAGAACACCAGGCCGACGATCGCCACCGGCGCGGCGAAGCGCGGCACCTTGAACAGCCGGACGTCCAGCGACGGGTGGTCGGAGCGCAGCTCGTGCCGCACGAACCAGGCCAGCACGGCGAGGCCCACCAGGATCGAGCCCCAGGCCACCGGACGGTCGAAGCCGTGCTCGCCACCGTCGATGATGCCGTAGGAGAGGGCCACCAGGCCGACCACGGAGAGCAGGACGCCGAGCAGGTCGACGCGGCCGGGGCGTGGGTCACGCGATTCGGGGACGAGCAGCGCCACCAGGAGAACGCCGGCGACGACCACCGGGACGTTGATCAGGAAGACCGAGCCCCACCAGAAGTGCTCCAGCAGCGTGCCGCCGAGGATCGGACCGATCGCCACGGCCAGGCCGACCGCGCCGGCCCAGATGCCGATGGCCCGGCCGCGCTCACGCGGGTCGAACACGTTGGAGATGATCGAGAGCGTCACCGGCATGATGGCCGCGCCGCCGACCCCCATCAGGGCGCGGGCCGCGATGAGCTGCGCGGGGCTGTGAGCGTACGCGGAGAGCAGCGACGCCAGGCCGAACAGCGCCAGCCCGATCATCAGGAAGCGCTTGCGGCCGGCGCGGTCGCCGAGCACCCCGAAGGTGAACAGCAGTCCGGCGAAGACCAGCGTGTAGGAGTTGATGGACCACTCCAGCTCGCCCTGGCTGGCCCCGAGGCCGTGCACCGGGTCGGCCAGGGTGCGCAGCGCGACGTTGAGGATCGTGTTGTCGAGGACGACAACGAGGAGGCTGATCACCAGCACCCCCAGGATCGCCCACCTCCTCGGGTGTCCCGTGTTCTCGTGCAGTTCCATGCCCGTTCTCCCCCCGGTTGCACCCGACGCAATACGATACGAGCCAGACTCGTATCGCGGGACAGCCTAAGGGCGGGCATTAACGATACGGAACGGATCCGTATCGTATGTGGCGGGCATCACCTCCGCTGTGCCGCGAGACAGGCGGCGACGGCGGCCGGCAGCCCGCCCAGATGGCCCACCGGCGCGGCCAGCGGCTCGATCCAGCCCGGCCCGGCGCCGTACACCCGCAGGCGCGGAAAGTCCCGGGCGAAGCGCACGAGGCGGTACGCGCGGCCGGTGACCGGCGTCTGCGACCAGAGCACGACGGTGTGCGGGCGAGCCCGGTACACCGCGCTGGTCAGGGCGGGCCAGGGCAGCGCGGGCCCCAGGTGCAGGCAGCCGCGGCCCTGCTCCCGCAGGGCGGCGGCGAGCGCGTGCAGGCCGAGGGAGTGCGTCTCCTGCTCGGCCCCGGCCAGCAGCACCCCGCCGACGGGCAGGGAGCGGCCGGGCTCGCGGCGGTACACGTCCAGTCCGACCCGGACACCCTCGGCCAGGGCGTGCTCGACGGCGATCTCGGCGGCGCCGCGCCCCGACAACCGCCCCAGCAACGGCCGACAGACCTGCTCCCAGAGCGCCGGCACGCCCCACTCGGCGGCCAGCTCCCGCGTCAGCGCGGCGACACGGTTACCGTCCAGGTCCTCGGCCGCCAGCGAGACCCGCTTGAGCGCGGTCTGCACGGCGTCGGCCGGCATCGGCTCGGTCAGCATCGGCTCGGTCAGCACAGACGTACCCCCGGGTAGACGTTCTCTACCCGGGGGTTCGCCGCGAGCGCGCGCGGCGGATGCGCCCGGCGGGAATTTACCGGCGCCGGAGCGCCAGCCGGCGGGCCAGCGCGGCGGCGCTGCCCCAGATGCCGCGCCGGAAGAGCACCACCACGAGGACGAAGATGCCGCCCGTGACCAGGCCGATCGCCTCGAATCCGGAGAACGACAACCAGTCCTCCAGGCGTACGACGACCGCGGCGCCGAGCACCCCGCCCCACAGCGTCCCGATCCCGCCGAGCACCACCACGATGACGGCCTTGCCGGAGGTGGTCCAGTGCAGCACGTCGAGCGAGACGAACCGGTGCCCCACCGCGAACAGGCCGCCGCCGAGGCCGGCGATGAACCCGGACAGGACGAACGCGGTGAGCTTGTAGCGGTGCACCGGATAGCCCAGGGCACGGGCGCGGGCCGGATTGTCGCGGATGCCGACGAGCACCCGGCCGAACGGCGAGTGCACGATACGCCAGGCGGCGGCCAGCCCGAGCAGCACGATCGGCAGGATCGCATAGTAGAAGTAGTAGTCGTCGGTCAGATCCAGGCCGAAGAACGAACGGGGCACCCCCTGCAGGCCGTTCTCCCCCTGCGTCACGGAGCGCCACTCGTTGGCCACGTAGTAGACCATCTGCGCGAACGCGAGGGTCACCATGGCGAAGTAGATGCCGGTCCGCTTGACCGCGAGATAGCCGATCGGCACGGCGAGGACGGCCGCGGCGAGTGCCCCGGCCAGCACCGCCAGGGGGAACGGCAGGCCGGCGTGGATGGCCACCAACCCGGTGACGTACGCGGAGGTGCCCCAGAACGCGGCGTGCCCGAAGGACATCAGCCCGGTGAAGCCGAGCAGCAGGTCCACCGCCACGGCGAACAGCGCCCAGCAGAGGATGTCCACCGCGACGGCCGGGTAGAGGCCGTTGGGCAGCCAGGCCGCGACGGCCAGCCCGACGGCGAGCAGCGCGTACCGCACCCAGCCGGGGGCGTGGGCCACGGCGACCAGCCCGGACGGCGGCGTCGAGCGGGACGCGTCGGCGGGAGTGTCCACGGTGCTCGTCATGCCGGGGCCTCCTCACGACCGAACAGGCCGGCCGGACGCCAGAGCAGGACGCCGGCCATCACGACGAAGACGATCGTCTGCGACACGATCGGGAAGTTCGACAGGTACGCCTCGCCCCACGCCTGCACCAGGCCGATGCCGAAGCCGGCGGCGACCGAGCCGAAGATGGAACCCAGACCGCCGATCACGACCACCGCGAAGACCACGATGATCAGGTCGGCGCCCATCAGCGGGTTGACCGCGCGCATCGGCGCGGCCAGCACACCGGCGAGCCCGGCCAGGCCGATGCCGAAGCCGAAGACCGGCGTCACCCAGCGCCCGACGTCGATCCCGAACGCCCGGGTCAGGTCGGGCCGCTCGGTGGCCGCGCGGACGACCATGCCGATCCGGGTCCGGGTGAGCACCCACCACACCGCCACACAGAGCAGCACCGCGAAGCCGAGGATGAACACGCGGTACGTCGGGAAGTCGAACAGGCCGAAGTTCACGGTCCCGTCCAACAGCGCCGGGGTCGCGTACGGGCTGGACTGCACGCCGTAGCGCAGCTTCACCAGGTCCTGCAGGATCAGCGTCAGGCCGAAGGTGAGCAGGAAGTTGTAGAGCGGGTCGAGCTTCGTCAGCCGGTGGATCACCGCGCGCTCCAGGGCCATGCCGAGCAGCCCGAGCCCCACCGGCATGATCACCAGGGCCGCCCAGAACGGCACGCCCGCCTCGGTGAGCAGCACGTACGCGCCGAACGCGCCGAGCATGTAGAACGCGCCGTGCGCGAAGTTGACCACCCGCAGCATGCCGAAGATGACGGCGAGCCCGAGGGCGAGCAGGGCGTAGAACGCCCCGCTCACCAGCCCGTTGAAGGTGTTCTGCGCGAAACCACTCATAGCTTGCAGTCCGCGGACGGCGCGCGGAACGCCTCCGCGGCGGGGATCGTCTTGAGCACCTTCACGTAGTCCCACGGCTCGGTGACCTCGGCCTGCGGCTTCACCTGGGCCAGGTACGCGTCGTGCACCACCCGGTGGTCCTCGGCGCGGATCTTGCCGTTGCGCAGGAAGACGTCCTCGACCGTCTTGCCCTCCAGCCCCTTGACCACGGTGTCCGCGTCGTCGGTGCCGGCGGCCTGCACCGCCTCCAGGTACTGCAGGGCCGCCGAGTAGTTGGCGGCGTGCGCGAACGTCGGCCGGGTGCCGGTCTTCTGCTGGAACCGGTCGGCGAACTCCCGGTTCTTCGCGTCGAAGTTCCAGTACCAGGCGTCGGTGTACGTCGTGCCGGCCAGCGCGGCCGGGGTGAGCGAGTGGATGTCGGTGAGGAACATCAGGCCCACGGCGAGGCCGACGCCCTTGTCGCGCAACTTGAACTCGTTGTACTGCTTCACCACGTTGACCAGCTCCGCGCCGGCCTGCATGGTGCCCAGCACGTCCGGCTTCGGGTTCAGCGTCGGCGCCTTGAGCAGGAACGTCGAGAAGTCGCCGCTGGTGTTCGGGAACGGCGCCCCGTCCTTCCCGACGACAGTCCCGCCGGCCGCCGTGATGGCGGTGGAGAAGCTCTTCTCCATGTCCTGCCCGAACGCGTAGTTCGGGTAGAGGATGTACCAGTTCTTGCCGATCTGCTCGGTGGTGGTCTTCCCGGTGCCGTTGGCCAGCATGTACGTGTCGTAGGCGTAGTGGAACGTGTATTTGTTGCAGCTCTTGCCGGTCAGGTCGGTCGTCGCCGCGCCGATGTTGAAGTAGAGCTTCTTCTTCTCCTTCGCCACGTCGGCCACCTTCAGCGCGGCCGACGAGGTGGGCACGTCCAGGATGAGGTCGACGCCCTTGCGGTCGTACATCTCCTGGGCCTTGGAGTTGGCCACGTCCGGCTTGTTCTGGTGGTCGGCGGTCTCCACGGTGATGTCCTTGGTCACCGCCTTGTCGCCGTACTTCGCGGTGAAGTCGGCGATGGCCATCTCCACCGCCGTCACCGAGTTCTTGCCGGACAACTCCGAGTACGCCCCGGACTGGTCGTTGAGCACGCCCAGCACGATCTTGTCGCCGGTCAGCTTCTGATCGCCGCCCGACTGGGGTCCACCGCCGCCGCAACCCGCGACCAGCACCACCGCGGCCGACGCCGCGGCCACACCCACCGTCCTGCGCATGCCCACTCCATCCATTCCGCGCGCCGTCGCGCGGCTCGTCGTTGAGAAGAATCAGATCCCGAGGTACGCGAGCAGCTCGCGTTCGCGCGAGCGCACCTCGGAGTTGTCCATCGCCTCGGCGACACGTCCCTCGGCCAGCAGGTAGTGCCGGTCGGCGACGCCGGTGGCGAAGTGCAGGTTCTGCTCGACCAGCAGCACGGTCACCCCGTGCTGCTTGGCCTCCCGCAGCAGGTCGCCGACCTGCTGCACGAGCAGCGGTGACAGCCCCTCGGTGGGCTCGTCGCAGAGCAGCAGCCGCGCACCCATGCGCAGCACCCGGGCCAGGGCCAGCATCTGCTGCTCGCCGCCGGAGAGCATGGTGGCCGCCGAGTCCCGCCGGGTGTGGAGAGCGGGGAACGCCTCGTACACCCGCTCCAGCGGCCACGGGTCGGGGCCGACCGTGGGCGGCAGGGTGAGGTTCTCGGTGACGGTCAGGGTGGCGTAGCTGCCCCGGTCGTCGGGCACCCAGCCCAGCCCGAGGCGGGCCCGGCGGTGCGCGGGCAGCCTGGTGATGTCCCGCCCGTCCAGCTCCACCGTGCCGCGCTGGCCGGAGTGCAGCCCCATCACGCAGCGCAGCAGAGTGGATTTGCCGGCGCCGTTGCGGCCCACGAGGGTGACCACCTCGCCGGCGGCGACCTCCAGGCCGACCTCCCGCAGCACCTGCGCCTCGCCGTAGAACGCGGCGAGGTTCTCAATGCGCAGCATCAGCGGCTCCCAGGTAGGCGGTGATCACGCGCTCGTCGGCGCGGACCTGCTCGTACGGGCCCTCGACGAGGACCCTGCCGGCCTGCAGGACGGTGACGGTGTCGGCGAGCCGGCCGACCACGCTCATGTTGTGCTCGACCATGACCACGGTGCGGCCCGCCCGGACCCGGCTGATCAGCTCGACGGTGCGGTCGACGTCCTCCAGGCCCATCCCCGCGGTCGGCTCGTCGAGCAGCAGCACCTTCGGGTCCAGCGCGAGGGCGATGGCCAGCTCCAGGGCCCGCTTGCGGCCGTACGCCAGCGCCGCCGACGGGGCCTGCGCCAGGTCGGCCAACCCCACCATGGCCAGCAGCTCGTCGGCCCGTTCGGTGTAGCGGTCCAGCAGCTTCGCCGAACGCCAGAACCGCCAGCCCAGCCCGCTGGAGGACTGCAACGCCAGCGCGACGTGCTCGCGGGCGGACAGCTGCGGGAAGAGGCTGGTGATCTGGAACGAGCGGGCCACGCCGAGCCGGGCGACCCGCTCCGGCGGCAGCCCCGTGACGTCCCGCCCGGCCAGTTCGATCCGCCCGCCGCTGGGCGCGAGGAACCCGGTGAGCAGGTTGAACAGGGTGGTCTTGCCGGCGCCGTTCGGGCCGACGAGCGCGTGCACACTCTCCGGCGCGACGTCCAGGTCGACCTCGTCGACCGCCCGGAAGCCCCGGAAGTCCCGGGTCAGCCCGCGGGCCGACAGGAGCGCTTGCCCGGCCATCGCCTCATCCTCCGCACGGTCGCGGCGACGGTCGATTCGGTGACCGCGGTCACAGGCCCGTCGCGTGGAGGAAACCTACGGCCGCTCGCGCGAGTCGAGCCATGTCGATCGCATCCATATTCGACGGGCAGAGGACGTGCCCGGCCTCCACTCCCCCGTCCAGCCGACTTGACCCGACCTCCTAGGTTGATGATCCACACAGCCCAGCGGAAGGTCCCCACCCCATGCCCGTCGGCTTCACCATGGCGATCGTCTTCGCCGTCGCCCTGGCGGTCAGCGCCGTCCTGGCTCTCGTCGCCCCCGCGCGGTCGCTGAAGCGGATGGCCGCCCTCGCGACGCTCGTCTTTCTCGCCCTCACCCTGCTGGTCGGTGTCACCTCCAGCGCCCACTCGGTGCCCATCCGCTCGGTCGGCATCGTCACCAGCTTCGGCAAGCCCACCGGCAAGGTGACCGGCTCCGGCCTGAAGTGGGTCGCCCCCTGGCAGAAGGTCGGCGAGTGGGACGCCGGCCGGCAGAAGTACGACCACATCGGCGGCAACAACTGCGTACGCGTCCGCACCGGCACGCTCGCCGACGCCTGCGTCGAGGTGCTCATCGAGTGGCAGGTCAGGCCGGAGAACGCGCCGAAGCAGTTCATGGACTACAAGGGAGACTTCGACAGCTTCCGGGGCCAGCGGGTGGGTGTGCAGCTCGACAGCGCGGTCAACGACGCCTTCGCCGCGTACAACCCGCTGGAGAAGATCGACGCGCGGACCGGTGACCTCAACGTCGACCTCAAGCCGTTCGCGGCGAACATCAAGACCAGCGCGGACACCCGCCTCGCCAGCGACGTGGACATCCTCTCGGTGACCATCACCCGGGTGAACCACGACGACAAGACCGAGGGCAATATCAAGGCGTTCCAGGACAAGCTGGCCCAGACCCGCAACCTGGAGCAGGACCGCAAGAACGCCGAGATCTCCAAGCAGATCACCGAGACCAACGCGAAGGTCGACAAGGTCACCCGCTGCCTGGAGATCGCCGAGAAGAACGGCGCCAACCCGGGCCTGTGCATCAACCCGGGCATCGTCACCGGCAAGTGAGAAGGAACCGGCCCACCCGTGGCAGGTGGGCCGGCGCCGTGCCGCTCGATGCTCAACTCAACAGGACGGCTCGTCCGCCCTGACGTGCCGCAGCGAGTACGCGGCGTCGGTGAAGGCGCCGCCCTGCAGGGCGGCGGGGTCGACCGGGTCGCGCGAACCGGGCACCCCGTCGGCGAAAACCTCCGCGTTGTCCACCGGCAGATAGCCGAGCCGAGCCCCGGCCGTGGTGTCCCAGAACGCCCGAGTGTTGGCGGACACGGCGTAGGCGGTCGCGAAGCGCACGTCGGGAGCGGTGAGAGCCGCGCGAACGAAACCGATGCCGTCGCGCGGGCTCAACCAGGTCGCCAGGTAGCGGGCCTCGTCCGGCGCGTCCTCGAAGCTGCCGATGCGCAGGCACACCACCGACAGGCCGAACTTGTCGGCGTACAGGCGCCCGAGCGCTTCGACAGCGACCTTGCTCACCCCGTAGAAACCGTCCGGTCGGACCGGCTCGTCCGGCCCGACCACCTGGCCGACGGGGTAGAAGCCGGTGACACGGTTGCTGCTGGCGAGGACGACCCGCCCTACCCGCTGCCGACGGGCCGCCTCCAACACGTGGTACGTGCCCAGCACGTTGCTCTCCAGCAGGTCGGCCAGGGGTGCCTCGTCCGGCAGCCCGGCCAGGTGCACCACCGCGTCCGCGCCCTTGAGCGCGGCGGTCACCGCGTCGGCGTCCGCCAGATCCAGTTGAATCGCCCGGTCTGTCGGCGACTGCGGCTGCGAGGGCACCCGATCGACCAGAACGAGGCGGCGCACGTCGTCGCGTAGGTGACGGCAGACCGCCGAACCAATGCGACCGGCGGCACCCGTGACGACGACCGTGCCCAGACGTGAACCCATGACGCCATCCTGCCGGCCCGCACCGACAGGATGGCCAGTCCAGGGTGACCACCCAGCGGGCGCCCTGGCCCCGGACCGGTCGAGCGGATCAGCTCGTCCGGTTGGTGGCGGACCGCTCCCACTGGCGGGGGGCGCTGATCTTGGCCCAGCTCGCGCCGAACGTCATCCGGCGCAGCGGTGACGCGATGCCGCAGAGGCTGAACCAGCCACGGGTCAGGCCCACGCTCACCCGGTTGCTCATCATGCCCTGGTGCAGCGTCCGCAGGGCCAGGTCGACGGCGTCGAATCCGTACTCGCGCATCTCGGCCTCGTATCCGCCGATCGCATCCAGCAGCGGCAGGTGGCCGCCGTCGGCCAGCGACAACTGCCGGGTGAGCAGGGCGGCGTCGCGCAGTGCGGTGTTGGCGCCGTTACCGCCGGCCGGTGGCATGCCGTGCACGGCGTCGCCGAGCACGGTGACCGGCGAGGGCGTCCAGGGCGCCGGACGGTCGGACGCCTGGAACGGAAACGCACTCACGTCGTTCGGTGGGCACTGGTCGATCAGTTGGCGGAGCGCAGGATGCCAGTGGGTGATCAGCCCGGCGACGTAGGCCTTCAACTGTGGGCCGTCGAGGCGCTCCGGACGCGAGGGGAACAGCTCGTTACGGGCGACGAACGCGCACAGCAGATAGTCGTCCCCCACCGGCTGCTGGCGTTCGAACACGGAGGTGAACAGGAAGTGCGGCGCACCGGTCACGATGAGGTTCATGCCCTCAGCCAGCCGGGCAGGTAACCAGGCTCGGGTGTCGTCGTTCAGCGGCAACTTGAGCCCGACGCCTACCGCACCGGCATCTCTCTGCGTGGCGGTCGGCAGGTACTGCGCCCGTACCCGGGAGTTGATCCCGTCCGCGCCGACCAGGACGTCGCAGGTGGCGGACGTCCCGTCGGCGAAGCGCGCGGTGGGGCGACCGTCGGCGGCGAGCTCGTAGCGCTCGAATGCCTTGTCGTAGTGGACGGTGTCGTCGAGTCCGTCGAGGAGAACGCCGCGCAGCGTGTGACGGTCGACCGGGTAGGCCCGTTCGGCGGGGTCGGGATCGTCGGGATACATGACCGCGTCCTCCACGAGGACCAGCGTGCGCAGGTCCGTGCCCAGGAAGCCGAAACCGCCGCCGGGCCGGCCCGCGGTGCCGATGAACGCCTGCCAGTGTCGGTCAGGCAGACAGGCACGCAGCGACCGGCTGCCCGCCGGGTTGATCGCGAGCCGGTAGCGGTCCACCCGGTCGTCGCGGCGTCGGTCACGCTCGTACACGGCGACGGTGATGCCGTGTTTACGCAGACCCTGGGCGAGAGCGAGGCCGCCGATGCCACCGCCGACGATGAGCACGTCAGTCATGGGTGAGACTTTCTGGTGCGAAGAGGTCGCACAGCTGGTTGACCACCGACTCGGCCTTGTCGGGACGCAGACGAATGCCTTTGACGGTGGCGATCACCAGCTCGACGCTGGCAGCGACGTCGAGGTCCACCGACCAGACGTGTCGCGCGACGCCTTCGGTGAAGATCGCCGCGAGCGCGTCCCGCCAGCCCTGTTCGTCCCGCTCGATATCGGCCCCGGTGGACTCGTCCCGTCGAGCCCGAAGGTCGAGCTCATCGAGCACGATGAACAACTCGGGCCGTTGCGCGACCGCGGTGGCGATCTCGCTGAGGTGTTGCCGTAATCGGGCGGCGGGTTCCAGGTCGGCGTGCATCGTGGCCTCGAATTGGCTGGTGACGTGCTCGAGCACTGCGGCGATCAGGTCGGCCTTGGTCCGGAAGTAGTGGTGCAGGGTGGAGTGGTCGATGCCGGCCGCCGCGGCGATCGGCCGCAGCCGGAACCCCTCGAAGCCACCCTCGGCGATCGCCGAGAAGGCTGCGTGCACCAGCGCCTGCCGGCGATCGAGCCGTTCGGTCATCCTCCACCATCCCCAACCAAGCGGTTGGTTGACAGTTCAGCATCCGTGTGTCGAGCTGTCAACCACCTGGTTGATGAAGACCTCCCGGTCCGGTTCGGACCAGCCGCAGCGATCGGGGCTGGTCGTGCCGACAAGGTTGATCGTCGAGTCGTCGACCTGCGAAGCTGCTGCATGTGACTGATGGTTCCGAGCGTGAGGCGACCGCCGTGACCGTGGTGCGCGACGGGAAGCTGCGCGCGGCGGGGCTGCGCCTTGGCGACGCCATCGTCTACGACTGGGGATTTCACCTCGACAATCGACCGTATGAGCAGCGCAGCTTCGTGCTGCTCGATGACGGGTTCCAGATCAATCAGCCGGTCCTGTTCCCAGCCGAGCAGCAGGGCTGGTGGTACTGCGACCTGGTACGAGTCATTGATCATGGGAGCGTGGTCACGGTCGACGACCTGTGGATCGACGTGATCGTCGGACCTGGCGACCATCCCTACCGAGTCCTGGATCTCGACGAGTACGCCACGGCCATGCAGGACGGCGCGCTCAGCATGGGTGAGGCGACCGATGGACTCATCCGTACCCAGCGTTTCCTTGATCGACGTCTCAACCGACGGCACGACCCGCAACGCTCCTGGCCGGACTTCCCACCGGCCAGTATCACCGACCTGCTGCACGTCGTATTTCCTCAAGACTGGTCCCTCATCGACGCCGGATGAAGGCCAGTCCCGCTCAGCTGAGCCGGATGACAGCGGCGACGAGGATCGGGCTGGCCGTTCGCCGGGACGGGCGGCCGGGTCACGCCACGGCACGCCCGTCCACGGCTTCCACCAGATCCCGTTGACGACCTGAACGTGATCCCCTAGGCGTAGCTGAACAACGGGGGAAAGACGAGGACCACGATCCAGGCCCACGCTGCGTACACCGGCAGGTAGCCGGTCTGCCACCGTTCGAGCGCCGCGAAGGGCGTACGCCGACGCAGGAAGCTCAGCAGGAGCCACGCCGACCACGCGAGGTTGACCAGCAGGATCACGTTCTCGCCGAGCGCTGCCGCCCGGTTGGGCGTGCCGCCGTAGTTGTCGGTGATACGCCCGGTGATCTCCAGCAGCACCAGCACGTCGATGGCCAACGCGCTGACCACGAGCGCGAGCTGGAGTTTGTCGAACGGGCCGGGCGGGGCCAGCGGATCGCGGGCCGAGAGCGAGTAGAGCAGCAGCCCCAGCACCACGACGAGCAGGAGGTCGAAGAGGATCAACGCCTCGCGCTCGACGTCGATGCCGTGGCTGGTCCAGACGACTGCGACGAGGAAGGCGAGCAGGGCGGCGGTGAAGAGCGGGGTGAACAGCCGCGTGAGGACCGGCGCGATGTTCTCGACGACGCTCTGCTTGGCCTCGACGAGCCACCCGGCCACGACGACCGCGGCCGCGGCGCCGCAGGGCAGGAGCCACTGCGAGATGAACGCCTCCGGGACGATCCCGATGGCCGCGAAGGTGTTGAACAGGAACGCGGCGAGCACGCCGCCGCCGAGGGCCATCAGCACGAAGTAGATGAACCACTCGCCGGTGAAGCGGATGAAGTCCATGCGTCGACGCGACGAGCGCCAGTCGTCGGCGACATAGGCCAGACCGACCACGAGCCACAGGGCGATCGGAAGGTGGATGCCGGTCACGACCACGGACTGCGAGTCGTCCGCCAGGGGGTAGACGTTCGCCGCCACGGCGCCGAGGGCGAACAGCGCCACCAGCACCGCGATCACCACCGGTCGGGCTCGCCGGCGCCAGGCCAGGAACGCCGCCAGCCAGGGCAGCGCGAACAGCGTGGCGTTGCGCGCGTAGAACGACCCGTCGTCGTCGAAGGTCAACCCGAACAGCGCGGGCACTTTGACGGACGCCACCGCGCCAGCCGCACAGGCCAGCATGACCCACAGGTCCCGCCGGGAGCGCGAGCCGGCGGCCGGGTTGCCGGAGTCGCCGGTCAGCACCAGTTGCTTCCACAGCCGTTCCGAATGCTCCCGGGCGAACTCGCGGGAGAGCTCGTCGAGACTGCCCATCCGCTTGACCGCGACCAGGAACGCCTCGTCCGGGCTCAGGCCCGCCGCGACGAGCTCGCCGACCGAGCCACGGAGGTGGTCTTCCAACTCGTCGGCGTCCACCGACTGCAGTTCCCGACGCCGGAGCACGTATCGGCGCCACTGTGCGAACTGCGCTTCCAGCTCCTCCGGCCCGTCGTGCGCCGTCATGCGAGGCCCCCCAACGGGCGCACCGTCAGCGGCGTACGGTCGTGCCAGATCTCCTTGAGCGCGCCCACGACGGTGTCCCACTGCCGGCGCTGCTCGGCCAGCTCGGCCAGGCCCCGGTCGGTGATCCGGTAGTACTTGCGTTTGCGCTCACCGGCGACCGACTGCCAGCTCGCCTCCACATAGGCCAGGCGCTCAAGCCGATGCAGCAGCGGGTACAACAGCCCCTCGGTCCAGTCCAACTCACCTCCGGACAGCTCGTTGATCCGCCGGAGGATGGCGTAGCCGTAGCTCTCCCCCTCGGCCAGTATGCCGAGCACCATCGGTGTCGCCGAAGCGGCAACCAGATCCTTAGCGACCTTCACGAGACCTCCCACCTCAACCCTAGAAGCAGAATGCATAGTACTGCTAGGTATTTCCCGGGCGCAACGACTCCCCGGGGGTGCGCGGAAAACCCCTCGCACGTCGGTGGTCGATCCCGCGACAATCGCCAGCGTGCAGGAGATCGAGGTCGTCGTCGCCCACCAGGAGCGGGCGACCGTGCGCGTCGGCGACGTGTTCCTCAAGATCGACGCCGATCCGGGTCACGCGGACGTCGAGGTCGCGGCAATGGCCATGGCGCCCGTGCCAACTCCGGAGGTCCTGTGGCGCAACCCGCCTGTGCTCGCGCTCGCCGTCCTGCGCGGCAGGGCACTCGGCCGCCTCGGCGAGCCGTCGACCGCGCCCCCGACGGCGTGGGCCGCGGCGGGCGCCGCCGTACGGGCGTTGCACGACGCGCCGCTGCCACCCTGGCCCGGTCGGAGCCTCGACGAGCTGGCCGCGCAGCTCGACGGCGAGTGCCGGTGGCTCGTCGCGAACGGCGTTCTCCCCACCGACCTGGTCACCCGAAACCGCCACGTCGCCGAGGCTGCACTCCGGCCGTGGACACCTGTGTTCACGCACGGCGACCTGCAGGTCGCCCACGTGTTCGTCGACGGTGACGAGGTCACCGGCGTGCTCGACTGGTCCGAGGCGAGCCGGGGCGACGCCCTGTTCGACCTCGCCACGTTGACTCTCGGACACGAGGAGCACCTCGGCGACGTCGTGGCCGGCTACGGCGCCGACGTCGACCTCGACGTGATCCGGGCGTGGTGGTCGTTGCGCAGCCTGCTGGTGATCCGGTGGCTGGCCGAGCACGGCTTCGACCCCTCGGCGCCCGGCTGCGAGGTCGACGTGCTGCGGGCGCGGATGTGACGAACGTCAGGGGATGAGTCGGTCGAGCAGCTCGAACCGCTCGTATGGCTGGTTGTAGTCGCCGAAGTGCCCGTCGTCGCGCACGATCTGGGTGCCGCCGAGCCGCTCGAACATGGCGCGTCCCTGTCGGTCGTCGCAGCCGTACGGATCCGCGCGGGAGTTGATGAAGAGGATCTCGCGCACGTGCGACCGGATCGCGGCCCAGTCGTAGCTCTCCTGGAGGACCGGTTCCTCGCTGGTGTTGGGCCGGGTGCAGTAGCCGGCGACCAGGATCGCCTGGGCGACGGGCACCTCGACATGCTCCAGGAGCGCCAACAGCAGGGCCGCGCCGCCGGAGTGGCCCACCAGGACCGTGTCCTCGTCGAAGCGGCGCCCGTCGAGCACCGTCGGCAGGAACGTCGCGATCGGCTCGACGTTGACGCCCGGGAGGTGCGGCACCTCGACGGTGTAACCCCGAGCCTCGAGCCGCTCCGCCAGCCAGCGATACCAGACGACGTCCGGGTTACCGCCGGTCCCGTGGAAGATGATCGCTCTGCGTCCCACCATGCCCCCTTCGCATCGACATCGTGATCAAACCGCGTGACCCACAGAAGCGAGTGCGGCCTCAGGGGGCCGGCCGCTCCCGAGGTTCTAACGGCATCCGCATCCGCGGACAGCGGTCGCGTCCGGCGCCCTGTCACTAGGGTGATGGCTCCAACCGTTCGCGGTCGCGGGTGAGCTGGAGCCGCGTCGTTGCGTTGTGATGTGCCTGCCAGCCCATGTCGAGTGCCTGCCGGATGATCTTCGCGACCAAAGCCGGGGCGATCGGGCTCAGTTCGAACACTTCGGCCGCTCGGCCGGCAGGTGCGGTGATGATCGGTCCATAGTTCAGCCATGGGTCATCAAAGAACGCCATGACCTGCAATGCACCGCCGGGCCCGTCGCGCCAGACCTTGACCTTGACACGGCTCGGATCGACCAGTCCGACGGTCCATCGGTAGACGATGTCCTCGACGACGATGCTCCTGATTCGGGTACGCGCCACGGCGGAAGAGTAGGCACCGTCCGCGCAGTCCGGTAGCGAGGTACCGCTTCGCCAATCCGGCACCGCACCCTCCGATCACCTCGTTCTGCGCGCTGACCCAGACCGCAGGGATCCGAATGCCGAGGATGCCCCCCACATGCTGCGACACACCTTCGTGACGACCATGCTCAACGCCGGCGTCAGCCTGCGCGACGTGCAGATCGCCGCTCGCCACGCCGACCCGCACACCACCATGCGCTACGACCGGGCCCGCAAGAACATCGACCGGCACCTCAACAACTACATCCTCGCCGCACACATGGCTTCCGGGACACCCCCAGCGCTCGCGGCTCTGTCGAGTCGAGTGCGCTTGGGAGGCCGGCAAGCCATGGAGGGAGGCCGCGTCACTGCATAGCGGTCGCCGGGGGATGATCGAATGATTTGGGGCAGCGGAAGGTGTACAGCGAGTAGCCACGCCCGATCTGCACGCCGACGATGTCTGGGGACACGGTCGGGTTCTCCTCGGACGGGCGCCAGCTGCAATGCATGCCGTTCCAGTCGCCCGAGCCCACGGTGAAAATCAAGGTCATCGTGGTGCCGCAGGCAGCACAATCCATCGGGTACGGATCGGTCAGTGACCAGTTCGCGTACCCGCCGACCTTCCATCCCGGCGCCAGCGACAAGTCGGTCTGATACTGATAGTGGGGACGGCTATCGTCTTCGTCCCACTCGTCGAGCCGCTCGCGCAGGTCATCGGGGAGTAGAGCGGCGTATTGGCACTCGCGAACCTGCTCGGGGTGCACCACGCACGGAACCGGCAGGTACATGTCGCTGATCACCGGCGGCTCGGGAGGCGCTTCGAGCAGCGGGCCGACGGCGGAACTGTCGCGCCAGAAGAGGAAGACGCGAGGGCTGTAGTGCCGGTCCGAGTGGTCCACCGGGCACCACAGCACCTGGAGCAGGTCGGTGCCGTCCGGACCGGCGTAGTCCGGGACATCATGTCGGTACAGCTGCGCGACCGGGACCAACGGGATGGGGTCCTCGATCAGGTCGTCCAGGTCCAATGCGTCGGCCGCATCGAGCTCGGCCCGCTCCTGCGCAGTCAAGAAGTACCCGCCCGGCAGCGGCTCCCGGGCTTCTGCGGTCGCGAGGATCTCCCGCCTGCAGCGCAGGGCGGCCGGGGTGGCCAGGTTGTATGGCTCGTGCGCCCCGGCGTCGTCGCAGACCGGCCATACCTCGTCGGCCGGCCACAGCAGCGGTCCGCCGACCGAGCTGTCCCTAACGGTCGGAGCGCCGGGTCGGGGATGCAGGCGGGTAGCGGTGATGGAATGTTCCCGCAGTTCGGGGAAGAGCGCGGTGATGTCCAGGGGACGCGGAGGTGTGGTGCGGACCATAGAAGTAAACCTTATGGGCTGCGGTGTACCAGCAGGACCGCGCCGTTCTCCACGAGTGCGCCACAGACGACGACATGCATGACGGGATGAGAGCACCGGGATAGGACAAGCTCGGTCCAGCCCGAGGGCACGCGCACACATCCGGCTCCGCCAGGGACCAAGGCTGCGGATTCAGCGACCGGCGTCTGGCTCGGCCCTTAGCCACCGCACGATCGTCGCAAAGGGGTAGCAGATCACGATCGCTCCCCTGGCCGTTCGGTTTAGGGGCAGTTGCGGGGCGCGATCGAGCGCAGTCCGGGATAGCCTTGGCGCATATGGCTACCTATCGCAGCGCCTCAGTGCTTCTCTCCTCGGACGGCACCAGGACCCCTGGCACCGCCGCCCTCTTCGCCGAGCCCGCCCGCAAGGGTGGGATTCGACCGTGGGCAGGCGACTTCCGGCCCGCCAACAGCGCCGGCAACGGCCCCAAGAACGCGGTCGGGAAGGCTTTCACGTTGGAACTGCCCGACGGCAGCACCGGCAAGGTCGTGGTCCAGAGCCTCAAGAGCGGGAGGGGTGGCGTCGTGCTGGCGTTGATGGGCGAGGACACACCACCCTTCTGATCGAAACTGATCGCCGCTGACGTCACCGGCCCGAGCAGGCCCGCATGCGAGCCTGCTCGGCTCAGTCCAGTGTGACCACCCAGCGGGCGCCCTCGCCCCGCGCCAACCGGTCGAACGCGGTGGGCGCCTCGTCCAGCCCGATCGTGCCGCTGACCAGCACGCGCAGATCCAGTGCGCCGTCGGCGAGCTCGGTGGCCAGCACCGGCACCTCGCGGTCCGGGTCGGACGAGCCGTACACCGAGGAGCGCAGCGTACGGGCGGAGTGGAAGATGTCGAGCGCGCCGAGGCTGACCATGTCGTCCTTGGCGCCCATGCCGACCACGGTGACCGCTCCCCCGCGCCGGGTGAGCCGCCACGCCGCCCGGATCGTGGCGGCCCGCCCGACGCACTCGAAGGCGTGGTCGACGCCGCGGCCCTCGGTGCGTGCCCGCACCTCCTTGGAGAGCCGGTCGTCGGAGAGCAGGAAGTCGGTGGCCCCGGCGGCGAGGGCCAGGTCCCGCTTCGCCTCGGCCACGTCGACGGCGAGGATCGTCGTGGCGCCGGCCCGGCGGGCTGCGGCGAGAACGGCGAGCCCGACCCCGCCGAGCCCGATGACGGCGACCGACTCGCCGGGCGCGACCCGGGCGGTGTTGCCGACCGCGCCGACGCCCGTGAGCACCGCGCAGCCGAGCAGCGCGGCCTGCTCGGCGGGCAGCCCGGCGGGGATCGGTACGACGGCGCTCTCCGGCACCACCACCGCCTCGGCGAGCGCGCCGAGACCCAGCGTGAGGTGCAGCCCGATGCCGTCCTCGGTCTCGCCGCGCGCCACGGTCGGGGCGGTGTTGGCGGCGCAGAGCCACGGCTCGTCGTGCCGGCACCACCAGCAGGTCCGGCAGGCGGGCGCCCAGTTGAGCACCACCGGCGTGCCGACCGGCAGCCGGGTGCCCGCCCCTGCCTCGGCCACCACGCCGGTCGCCTCGTGCCCGAGCACCAGCGGGAACGTCGCGGCCAGAGTGCCGTTGACCATGGACAGGTCGGAGTGGCAGACCCCGGCCGCCCGGATCGTCACCCGCACCTCGCCGGGGCCGGGCGCGGGCAGGCGTACCCGCTCGACCCGCAGCTCGGCGCCGGGCCCGCGCGCGACCAGCGCGCGGACGGTGACCGACCCGCCCGCCGGCTCAGCGCTGACCGCCGGCACGGCCGCCTGCTCCGCAGCCACCCCCGGTACGCCCGTCGGCTCGGCGGCGCTCATCGCTGGATCGCCTTCAGCTCGCAGAACTCGGCGAGCCCGTGCACGCCCAGCTCCCGGCCCAGGCCGGACTGCTTGTAGCCGCCGAAGGGCGCGAGTGGGTTGAACGCCGCGCCGTTGATGTCGACCGCGCCGGTCCGCAGCCGCCGCGCCACCGCGAGCGCCGCCTCGGTGTCGGCGGACCAGACCGCGCCGGCCAGCCCGTAGCGCGAGTTGTTGGCGATGGCGACGGCCTCGTCGGTGTCGTCGAACGGGAGAACGGCGAGCACCGGGCCGAAGACCTCCTCCTGGGCGAGCGCGCTGTCCGGGTGCACGTCGGCGAAGACGGTCGGGGCGACGAAGTGCCCCCGCGCCGGGACCGGGGCGTCCGGGCCACCGGCGACGAGGCGGGCGCCGTCGGCGAGAGCCCGCTCGACGTGGCCGCGCACCCGCGTCGCCTGGGCGGCGGAGACCAGGGGGCCGAGGCGGGTGGCCGGGTCGAACGGGTCGCCGACGCGGTAGCCGGCCACCGCCGTCGCGACCAGGTCGAGCGCCTCGGCGTACCGGTCGCGGTGCACCAGCATCCGGGTCCACGCCGTGCAGGTCTGGCCGGAGTTCATCAGGGCGTTGCCGACGCCGACCTTGACCGCGGCGGCCAGGTCGGCATCCTCGAGGATCACGTTGGCGGACTTGCCACCCAGCTCCAGCGCGACCCGGGCGATCCGGTCGGCGGCGAGTCGCATGATCCGGGTGCCGGTGGCGGTGGAGCCGGTGAACGAGACCAGGTCGACGTCGGGGTGCCCGGCGAGCGCCTCGCCGACCGCCGCGCCGGTGCCGGGGACCAGGTTGAGCACACCCGGCGGCAGACCGGCCTCGGTGACCGCGTCGAACAGCAGGTACGCGGTCAGCGGGGTCAGCTCGCTGGGCTTGAGCACGACCGTGCAGCCGGCGGCGAGCGCGGGCGCGACCTTCGCCATCACCTGGTGCAGGGGGTAGTTCCACGGGGTGATCGCGCCGACCACGCCGATCGGCTCGCGCACGACGAGGGAGTTGCCGATGGTCTCCTCGACCGGCGGCCGGGCGGCGAGCGCCACGTGGTCGCGCAGCACGATCAGCGGCAGCGCGACCTGCACGCGGGTGGCGAGCTTGAGCGGGGCGCCCAGCTCGACGGCGACGGTGCGGGCGAGGTCGTCGGCGCGCGCCGCGAGCGCGGCGTGCAGCCGGTCGAGGTACGCGGACCGTTCGGCGGGCGCGGTGGCCGCCCAGCCGGGAAAGGCGGCGCGGGCGGCGGCGACGGCGGCGTCCACATCGGCCGCGGTGCCGGCGGGCACCTGACCGATCAGCTCGCCGGTGCTCGGGTTCTCCACGTCGATCACGTCGGTGCCGGCGGGAGACGTCCACTCGCCGCCGATGTGCAGGTGGCGCCGGAGGCGCAGGGCATCGGGCAGCAGCGACGGCGGGGCGGCGAGGTCCATGGCGTCCCTTCCGGGGTGGCGACGGGCGATGGGGGCGGGCTGGGCGGCGGGCGAAGGCGACGGGTCGCGGCGGGCGCTGAAACTAGCGCTGGGAGTTTGGACGCTACCCGCTGGACCGCCCGGACTCCACCGGCCCGACGGTGCGGGCGTACTCGGCGGCCAGGCCGTGCAGCAGCGCGTCCAGGCCGAGGGCAAAGGCGCCCTCGTCCACGCTCTGCTGGTGCTCGGCGAGCCGGTGCGCCTGGCGCAGGTGCGGGTAGTGCGCGGCGTACAGCTCGGGATCCTCGACGAAGCCGCGGGCGAACGAGCCGAGCGCCGAGCCGGCCACGAAGTAGCGCAGCGCCGCGCCGATGTGGGTGGCGCGGGCCGGTGGCCACCCGGCGCGGACCAGGCCGCCGTAGACCGCGTCGGCCATGGCGAGGGCGGCCGGCCGGCGACCGGGCCCCTGGGCCAGGTACGGCACGATGTTCGGGTGCGCGGTGAGCGCCCGCCGGTACGACCAGGCCCAGTCGCGCAGCGCGCCGGCCCAGTCCCGGCCGGTGAAGCCGCTGATGTCGACGGCGCCGGTCACCGCGTCGGCGACCGCGTCGAGGATCTCGTCCTTGGTGGCGAAGTGGTTGTAGAGCGACGGGCCCTGCACGCCCAGCGCGGCGGCGAGTCGACGGGTGGAGAGCGCGGGCAGACCCTCGGCGTCGATGAGCGCCGTGGCGGTGTCGACGATCAGCTGCCGGGTGAGCCGGGGCTGGCGGGGTCGGGGCACTGCGCTCCTCGCGAGTCGGCGACGTAGGGTCTGGACGCATCAAAACTTACACCGCTAGTTTAGGGGTGACCGGCCGCGCCGACGCCAGGAGGACCACCGTGGACTTTTCGCTCACCGACGAGGAACGGGCGGTACGGGACACCGTCCGGTCGTTCATCCGCCGCGAGGTGATGCCCCTGGAGGCGGAGGTGCTGCGCCGCGAGCGGGCGCACCAACCGGGCCTGGATCACTCCGAGGTGCGCGAGCTGCAACTCAAGGCGCGCAAGTTCGGCTTCTGGGGCCTGGCGACCCCCGAGGAGTACGGCGGGATGAACCTGCCGGCCGTCCTCCAGTCGTTGATCTGGACGGAGCTGGGCCACACGTTCGTGCCGTTCCGCTTCGGTGGCGAGGCGGACAACATCCTGTTCCACGCCACCGAGGAGCAGAAGCAGGAATTCCTCATTCCGACGATCGAGGGCGAGCGGCGGTCCTGCTTCGCGATCACCGAACCGGGCGCCGGCTCGGACGCGGCGAACATCCGGCTCTCCGCCCGCCGCGACGGCGACGACTGGATCCTCGACGGCGAGAAGACCTTCATCACCGGCGGCCACGACGCCGACTTCGCCATCGTCGTCGCGGTGACCGACCGGGAGAAGGGCGCCCGCAACGGCGGCGCGACCGCGTTCCTGGTGGACCGGGCGATGGGCTGGCGCTCGGAGTTCATCCAGACCATGGGCGAGGGCGGGCCCGCGTCGCTGATCTTCGACGGCGTACGCGTGCCGCACCGCAACATCCTCGGCGAGATCGGGCAGGGCTTCACCCTCGGCATGGAGTGGATCGGCAAGGGCCGCTACACCATCCCGTCGCACGCCATCGGCATCGCCGAGCGGGTCCTGCAGATGGCCATCGACTACGCCAACACCCGCGAGACGTTCGGCGCGAAGATCGGCACCAACCAGGCCATCCAGTGGATGATCGCCGACTCGGAGACCGAGCTGGAGGCGGCCCGCTGGCTGGTGCTGCGCTCGGCGTGGACGGTCGACCAGGGCCTCGACCCGCGGCACGCGTCGTCGATGGGCAAGCTCTACGGCGCCGGCATGGTCAACCGGGTGGTCGACCGGGTGCTCCAGATCCACGGCGGCATGGGCTACACCCGGGAGCTGCCCATCGAGCGCTGGTACCGGCAGGTGCGGCTCTACCGCATCTTCGAGGGCACCGACGAAATGCAGCGGCTGATCATCTCGCGAGACCTGCTGCGCGGGTACACGAAGATCGGTGGCCACCTGGCCTGAACCGCGTCACCCCGCCAGCGCCTCCAGGGCGGCGTCCACATCGGCCTCGGTGGAGTAGAGGTGGAACGAGGCGCGGACCCGCCCGGCGCGCACCGCCGCCCGGATGCCGGCCGCGGCGAGACGCTGCTCCGCGCCGGGCACCTCGACGGTGACGATGGCGCTGTCCCCCGGCGGTCGGCCCAGACCGGTCAGGAACCGGTTGGCCAGCGCCACGTCGTGCTCCTGGATCGCCGGCACGCCGATCTCGGCGACCAGCTCCATGGCGGGGGCCGCGCCGACCCAGCTGAACCAGGCCGGCGAGATGTCGAACCGGCGGGCGTCGTCGGCCAGCCGCAGCGGCGGGCCGTAGTAGGAGGCGTGCGGGTCGTGGCCCGCGTACCAGCCGGCGGCGTCCGGGCGCAGGCGCTCGCGCAGCGCCGGGGCCAGATAGGTGTACGCGGTGCCGCGCGGGTTCATCAGCCACTTGTAGCCGCCGACGGCCACCACGTCGGCCCGGCTGCCGTCGAACGGCAACCACCCGCACGCCTGGGTCGCGTCCACCACCACCAGCGCGTCGTGCGCGCGGGCCGCGGCCACGATCTCGTCGTACGCGGCGACCGAGCCGTCGGCCGACTGCACCAGGCTGAACGCGACGAGGTCGGTGTCGGCGTCGATCGCGTCGACCAGCCGGTCCGCCGGCACCGTGCGGACCGTGACGCCGCGCTCCTCCTGAACCAGCCAGGGGAACAGGTTCGAGGTGAACTCGATCTCCGGAACGACCACGGTGGCCCCCGCCGGCAGCCCCGCCGCCACCGGCGCCAGCATCTGGGAGACGGTCGCGCCGACCGCCACGTCACTGGCCGGCACGCCGATCAGACCGGCGAACGCGGTCCGGGAGCGCTGCACCGAGTCGCCCCAGCCCTCCCATGACGTGCTGCCGACCCGCCAGGCGGCCAGGGCCTCCTGCAACGCCGTCCAGGCCGGCTCGGGCGGCAACCCGTAGGAGGCCGTGTTCAACCAGCCGGGCTCCGGCTTCCACAACTGCTGTGCCTGCGCGATCTCCATGCCACCGACGCTAGGCGGGCTCGTCGCGCAGGGGCACGGCCAATCGGAGTCCTGCGGCCTGCGGGCTCCCGGCGGCGGACTGCCGGCGGCTTGCGGGCTTGCGGGCTGCGCCCGGCACCCCGCACCCGGCGCCCGCCGCTCGCCACCCGGAGCCGGGCACCGGGGAGGGCGTGATGACTCTCAGGTATAGATATGACTCTGAGGTATGTCGCTCACGACCAACCTGCCTCAGAGGCGACCAGCCAGGCGCGGGCGGCGACGTCATCGACGCCGGTTCGCGTCCGGCGGGTGGATCCGGGTGAGGCTGTCGGCGAGGCCGGCGAGCCATCGATCGACCTCCACCAGGTGCCGTACCGCCGAGGAGTCGACGTCGCCGAGCAGCGGACGGACCCGGTCCACCTCGTCGACACAGTCGGTCGGGGCCGGCACCGGGCCCGCGGCCCGGCCCTGTGCCACCTCTCCGGCCAGCTCGTCGTACGCCGAGCGCAGTTGCCCGGCCGCGTCCCGCAGCAGGGCCGCCGCCGCCGGCCAGCCGGCGAGGCAGCCGGGCGGGTTGCGCCGCAGCAGCGACTCGGCGCCGGGCACCACGTGCTGTCCGGCACCCAGGACGGCGTCCCAGTTCACGCGTGCGCGCTGCGGGTCGTGGCGCTCGGAGTGGTACTGGCAGTAGGACGAGTCGACCAGGACCATCCGCTGGCGGACCCGATCGAGGTCGTCCTCGGGCGGCGGGGCGTCGCCGAGCACCGCCTCGACGGTCCGCTCGACCGCGTCCCCGCTGGCCGTCAGGTAACGCGCGGCGTTGTGGCGCAGGTCGCGGCTCGCACCGCGCGGCCACATGGCGACGCCGGCGAGCACACCGATCACCGCGCCGAGCCCGACGTCGACCAGCCGGGCCTCGGCGAGCCGCCAACCCTCGGGGCTGAGCTGACTGAACACGACGGTCAGCAGCAGGGTGAACAGCGCCTGTTGCCACACCGGGCCCAGCAGCCGACCGACACCGAACGCCAGCAGCAGCGTGACCGGCAGGACGACGGCGTACACGACAGGGTCCTCGACGAGGAGCACCAGCAGGCCACTGACGACGACGCCCGCGATCGTGCCGAGCACTGCGGGTCGCAGCGCGGTGCGGGTGTCGGCGGCCGAGGTCCGCAGGACCGTGAGTGTAGCCAGGAGCACCCAGAAGCCGTGGTTGAGCTGCAACACTCCGGCAGCCACCCGGGCGACCGACAACGCCACGGCCAGCCGAAGCGCGCTGTGCAGGTGGGCGGAGCTGGGAGCAAGATGGGAGCGGAACTGCCACCAGTACAGCGTCCACGGGCTGTGTCGCGCGTACCCGAAAAGTCTGGGGTAGGCCTCGCCTCCGGCGGGCCGTGCCCCGGCGGCGACCCGGGCACCGACGGCGAAGACCCGCACCTGGTCGGCGAGGGCCAGCGCGGTCGCGTCCCGGCACATCCGGGGTACGTCCGGCGCGTCGGCGCCGCCACCTCGCCCCACCGGGTAGGCGGCCTCGGCCGCGCGGATCGCGACGTCCAGGCCAGCGAGGTCGACCGGCGGCGCACCCGGTGACAGGCTCCGGCCGGCGGCCCGGGTCGTCTCAGCGCAGGTGCGCACCAGCCGCGCCGCCGCCAGCTCTCCGATCGGCTCCGGCGGGGCGTCCCCCGCGAGCCGGTCCGCCTCGGCGAGCACCTCCCGCAGCGCCGCCGCCGAGATCCGCAGAGCCCGGTCCTGGGCGCCCGCCGCGGTCGGCGCCCGCTCCGGCGGGTTGCGGCCCAGACCGAGCGGGGCCACCAGGTCGTACGCCCGCGCGCGCCGGCTGTCCCGACCAGCGTGACCGGCGTGCGGGTCGGTCAGCGCGTCGGCGGCGTCGTCGAGGAACGCCCCGACGCCGTCCGCCGCCCGGGTGAGCAGCTGCCGGAAGGTGACCGGCACCGGGTCGGGCCAGAGCAGCACCTCGGCCGCGGCGAGCAGCACGATCGCGAGCGTGACCCCGCCCAGTCGCTGCGGCAGGGTGTCCGGTTGGTACGGCGGAAAGGACGCCAGAATGTAGAAGAGCTGGAACGCGCTGGCCAGACCCACCAGGCGTGGATTCCCGACCCCCGCGAACGCCACGACGAACCCGACGACAAGCATCCCGCCGGCCGCCGCCCACGTGCTCCACGCCAGCAGCGTGCCGGCCGCGATCAGCGCCCAGACCGCCGGCAGCGACGTGACGAGGATCCGCGCCCGCTGCGGCGCCGGACCGGGCAACTGGGCGAACGACCCGGCGGCGATCGCGCCGAACAGCCCGTACGTGGCGAGCACCGGGCTGCCCGCCCCGTACCGGCAGGCGTAGAAGATGACGGACGCGACGAGCGTCAGGCGCACCGCGCGCCGCAGGACGGCGTCCCCCGGGTCACGGCGGCGCAGCCGGCCAAGGAGGCTGGTTGCGAGCACGCCTGCTCCCCCGGTTCGTCGCGGCACCCCTTCCCGACCCACCATTCTCCACCGCACCCCGCCACGGGCTGCGGGTTTGGCGACGAATCACCGCCGAGAGCGGCCGCGCAGGCCGAAGCGGAGCGCCCGGAACAGGGTGCCGGGGCGGCTCAGGGCGGCCGGGTGGTCGAGCATTGTGGTCACCCGCCCCAACCGGGCGTTGAGCACCGGGTCGGTGAGCGACGCCCGGAAGAGCAGATCGCCGAACCACTTGGTGACCCGGTAACCGGGCGGGTACGGCCCGTCGACGTGCGGCAGCTCGATGTCGGCGGTGGTGGAGACCTGCCAGGCGGCGTCGACCACCACGCGGACCTGGTCGAAGTACGCCCGCGCGGGCTCGTCGTGCGGCTTCGGCCCGGACCGCAGATAGTTTGACAGGCAGGAGGCGTGCAGCGTCGCGGAGGTCATGCCCTGGCCGTACACCGGGTTGAAGGACGCGACCGCGTCACCGGCGGCGACCAACCCGGCGGGCAGGCGGTCGAGCTCATGGAAGTCGCGGCGTCGGCTGTCCGCCTGGTGGTACGTGACCACCGGGCCGAGCATCTCGCCGTGTTCGGCGATGTCGCCGAACATCTGCGGGTAGTGCTTCCGGCAGCGGGTGGTGAAGTCGGCGACATCGCGGCTGGGCCGGTCCCCGTCGTAGCCGGCGACCAGCATGATCCAACGGTCCCCTTCGACCGAGTTGATCCCGCCGATCCGGGCGGTACGCCCCTTGCCCGCCATGGTGTGGAAGACCGCCACCCAAGCGTCGCTGACCTTCTCGTCGCGCTTGTAGAGCGCCGTCGCGTAGTTCAGCTTGATCGGCATACGGTGCATCGGCGGGCGCGGCCACCCCTCCTCGGCCAGCCAGTCACTCAACCGGCTGGACCGGCCCATCGCGTCCACCACCAGGTCCGCCGTTTCGACGACCGGCTCGCTGCCGCCCTCGGGCACGTACCGGGCGCCGGTGACGCGCCGCTCGTCGAAGAGGAGGCCCTCGGCCCGGCCGTACACCATCTGGATGTTGTCGACGGCGAGGGTCCGCCGACGGACCAGCGCCTCCAGGAACGGACGCGTGGTGATCAACGCCGGCCCGGTGCCGGTCGCTGCCGGCGGCAGACCCAGTACGCCGTTGATGAAGACCTTCGCGGTGCCCTGGTCGCGCGGCGGCGGAGGGGCGCCGAGCGCCAGCGCCTCGTCGGCGATGCCGGGAAACCAGCGTTCCAACTGGACCTGGCCGGCGGGCAGCAGCGCGTGCACCTGGCTGCCCTGGGGCACCCCCGGCCGAGGCCCGGCGTCGACATTGGACGGATCCCGTTCGATGATCAGCACTTCCTCGGCGTGATCGCTCAAAACCCGGGCCGCCAGCAACCCGGCCATGCTGCCGCCGAGCACCACCGCTCGCCGCATGACCACTCTGGTCTCGGCCGGTCGTTCGGCCGTCGCTATCTCCGCGAAGAGCCGGGACGGAGAGGGGGCCATGCGATCACTCCTCGAACGGTCGGGAAACCTCGGCATCCACGACCGTAACCACCGCAGCGCCCGCCGTCAGCCTTCAGTTGGCCCGCTGGCGTAGCGCCGTGCCAGCAGTGTGCCGGCCGCGATCAGCGCCCAGACCGTCGGCAGCGACGTGACGAGGATCCGCGCCCGCTGCGGCGCATTACCGCCGCGAGGGCCGACGGCGCGCTACGCGGTGGTGCGTCGCCACTGCTGGCTGGCGCCGGTGCCGCAGGTCCACTGCACGGCCTGAGCACCGTCCGCCGTGGCGGCGTTCAGCACGTCGAGGCACTTCCCGCTGTGGCGGGCCACGAGCCTGACGTAGCCGGTTCCGAGGTCCTCGACGCGCCACTGCTGATTGGTGCCGCCGTTGCAGGTCCACTGGATCACGCGGACGCCGTCGGCGGTGGCGCCCGCGCCGCCGTACACGTCGAGACACTTGCCGCTGCTGACACTTGTCACCGTCGAGTAGCCGCCACCGGCGTCCTGGAACCGCCACCGCTGGTTGGCCTGCCCGTTCGCGCCCCACTGGACGACGTTGGCGCCATCGGCGGTGGACGCGTTGAAGACGTCGAGGAGCTTGCCGCTGTGCCGCGCGGCCACCGTGTAGGTGGTCGGCGTGGGGGCGGTGGTCAGCGGCACCACCCGGTACAGGCCGCTCCCGTGGGCGGGGATGGATCGGGTGAGCATGCCGGTGACGGTGCCGAGACCGGCGCCGGACCACAGGTCGGTGACGGTGGCCGAGCCGATGCATGGCGCTTATCGATGTTAACGCTCACACACCCCCTGTCAAGTGCGCGGAGGGTGGGTACACAGAACCCGTGACCTACTTCGTGGACCTGACGCCGTACACGTACCTCAAGCGGCATGACGAGGACGGGCGTGGGCCATCCGACGAGCCGCTGCTCAACGTCGGCTGGCTGGACGCGTCGCATCCGTTCCCGACCGGCGCTCCCCCGGGCGGGTTGATGCCAGCTCTGACGGAACTGGCCAAGGTGCGAGTCCGCCAGACACGGGGACACCACTACTGCGAGATCTGCATCCGGGACCTGGGCGACGACGCCAGAGAAGCCATTCGGGAGGGCATGATCGCCCGCGAGAGCGCCGAATTCGAGGTGCGGGGCGACAACGTCGCGTACGCCGCTCCTCAGCTCCTGCTCCACTACGTGGACGCCCACGGATACCTGCCACCAGCCAAGTTCCGTGCGGCGGCCCTGAGGTCGACGAGCTGACCCAGGGCGACGCCGTCCGGGGCGCGGGAGGCGGTTGACAGGGTAGATCTTGGACAGTTTCCGTTAGCAGCTAACGGAAAGTGTCCAAGATTGCCAGCGGTGGCGGGGCCCGAGGTCGTGTCGCACGGGAGCGTTTGGTCTCTGTCGTCAGCCGGAGGTCAACCTCTCGGTGAAGATCAACACGAGATCAGCGATATCGGGGTGTCCTACAAGCTTGGATACCCCGATATCGCCGACCTGGAGTCGATCACCCCCCGGGACGGTCAGGCCGGGACGCCAGCTGGCGCGGTCGATTCGTCGGGGCGTGCCGCCGACTCGTCGTCGTGGTCGTCGAGCATGGTGGCCTCGTCGAACGGGTCGTCGCCGCGCAGCACGCCGGCCGCCCGGTCCCGGTCGAACTCGCCGGTCCAGGTTCCCACCAGGACGGTCGCCACCGCGTTGCCGGCGAAGTTCGTCAGCGCCCGCGCCTCCGACATGAACCGGTCGATGCCGACGATCAGCCCGACGCCGTCCACCAGGTCCGGCCGGTGCGACTGGAGGCCACCGGCAAGCGTGGCCAGCCCGGCGCCGGTGACTCCGGCGGCGCCCTTCGACGCGATGATCATGAACAGCAGCAGCGAGATCTGCTCGCCGATGGCCAGGGGCTTGCCGAGCGCGTCGGCGATGAACAGCGACGCCATCGTCAGGTAGATCGCGGTGCCGTCGAGGTTGAACGAGTACCCGGTCGGCACCGTGATGCCCACGACCGGCTTGCTCACGCCGAAGTGCTCCATCTTGGCGATGAGCCGGGGCAGCGCCGACTCCGACGACGAGGTCGACAGGATCAGCAGGAACTCCCGGCCGAGGTAGCGCAGCAGCGAGAAGATCGAGATCCGGGCCACGAACCACAGCAACGCGCCCAGGACGACCAGCACGAAGATCAGACAGGTGGCGTAGAAGCCGAGCATGATCTGGGCGAGGCTCTTGAGGGCGTCCACGCCGGTCGCGCCGACGACGGCCGCCATCGCCCCGAACGCGCCGATCGGCGCCAGCCACATGATCATGGCGAGGACCTTGAAGACGACCCGCTGGAGGACGGCGATCGCGCCGAGCACGGGCTCACCGCGCCGGCCCATCGCCTGCACCGCGAAGCCGACGAGCAGCGCCACCAGCAGCGTCTGGAGTACCTCGCCCTCGGTGAGCGCGGAGAAGAGCGTGGTCGGGATGATCCCGAGCAGGAATTCCGCCGTACCGCCGGCCTCGTCTCCGGCGGCGGCCTTGCCGGCGCCCGCGAGGTCCTGGCCGAGGTCCAGGCCGGAGCCGGGGTGGATGAGGTTGCCGACGACCAGGCCGATGGCGAGCGCGACGGTCGACATGGTCAGGAAGTAGCCGAGCGCCAGGCCGCCGACCTTGCCGACCTTCGCGGCCTGCCGGACGGAACCGACGCCCAGCACGATCGTGCAGAAGATGACCGGACTGATCATCATCTTGATCAGGTTGACGAAGCCCGTGCCGATCGGCTTGAGTTCCTTGCCGAAATCGGGAGCGACCAGGCCGACCACGATGCCGGCGAGCACGGCCACGATGACGGCCAGGTACAGGTAACGGGTACGGTCCCGGCGGGCCGACGGCTCCGCCGTGGTGGTGGATGCGGTGGTGTCCATGTCGACAATGTGAAGCGCGTCTCACCCGTTGACATCCTTGCGGTCATTCTGTTCACCGCGGATGCGTCAGCGGCGGCGTGCCGAGGAGGTGGTGGAGGTGGCCCGACGGCAGTGGAGCATCGCGGGGCAGCTGTTCGCCCTCCAGGCGGTGGTGGTGACGCTGCTCGTGCTGGCCGGCGCGGCGGGCGCCGTCTGGCTGGCCCGCGTCGACTCCCGCCAGGCCGCGCAGGAGGAGGTGCTCGCGGTGGCGCAGACCGTGGCCCGCTCCCCCGACGTCCGCGCGGCCCTCACGACCGCCGACCCGGCCAGCATCCTTGCGCCGTACGCCGAATCGACCCGGCTGGCCACGGGCACCGACTTCGTGGTCGTGATGGCCCCCGACCGCACCCGTTTCTCGCACCCGACCCGGGACCGCATCGGCGAGCCGTTCGTCGGCGACATCGGGCCCGCCCTGGCGGGGCACCCGTTCACCACCACCAACGTCGGGACGCTCGGCGAGTCGGTGCGCGCGGTGGTGCCGGTGTACGACGAGCAGCGGCGCATCGTCGGCCTGGTCTCGGTGGGCATCACCACCCGGGCCATCAACCGCAAGCTGCTGCGCCAGCTCCCCGTGCTGCTCGGCGTCGCGGCGCCGGCGCTCGCGCTCGCCGCGACCGGATCGTGGCTGCTCAGCCGCCGGCTGCGTCGCCAGACCCACGGCCTGGGACCGGCGCAGATGACCCGGATGTACGAGTACTACGACGCGGTCCTGCACTCGGTGCGCGAGGGTCTCGTGGTGCTGACCACCGATCGGCGGGTGGCGCTGATCAACGACGAGGGCCGGCGGTTGCTCGATCTCGACGCCGACGAGCCGGTCACCGACCAGCCGGTCGCCGGGATCGACCTGCCGCCCGCCGTGGCCGAGCTGCTCGGCTCCGGGCGCGACGCCCTCGACGAGCCCATGCTGGCCGGTGACCGGGTGCTGGTGGCCAACCAGCGGACCGCTCGCTTCGAGGGCGCGCCGCTCGGCACCGTGCTGACCCTGCGCGACCAGACCGAGCTGCGTACCCTCGCCAGCGAGCTGGACTCGGTCCGCGCGCTGACCGAGGCGTTGCAGGCGCAGACCCACGAGTCGGCCAACCGCCTGCACACCGTCCTCACGCTTGTGGAGCTGGGCCGCGCCGACGAGGCGGTCCGGCTCGGCACGCGGGACCTGGCCCACGCGCAGCAGCTGACCGACCGGGTGGTCGACGCGGTCACCGAGCCGGCCCTGGCCGCGCTGCTGCTCGGCAAGTCCGCCCAGGCCGGCGAGCGCGGCGTGGACCTCGTCATCGAGCCGGACTGCCGCCTCGACGACAGCCCGTTGCCGACCAACGACCTGCTCACCGTCGTCGGCAACCTGATCGACAACGCCCTGGAGGCGGTCGCCGGCACGCCCCCGCCGCGTACGGTGCGGGTCTTCGTCGGCGCCGTCGACGACGAACTGGTGGTCCGGGTCGCCGACAGCGGCCCCGGGCTGGCCGAGGACCGGGTGGCGGACGCGTTCCGGCGCGGCTGGTCCACCAAGAGCAGCGGCCGGGGTCTCGGTCTGGCGCTGATCGGGCAGGTGGTCCGCCGCCACGGTGGCCGGCACGAGGTGGCCCGCTCGGACGACGGCGGCAGCCTGTTCACGGTCCGACTACCGGTCGGCGGTGCCCCGCGATGACCGACATCCGGGTGCTGGTCGTCGAGGACGAGCCGCTGCTGGCCGAGGCGCACGCCGCGTACACCGAACGGGTTCGGGGTTTCGTGGTGGTCGGGGTGGCGCACACCGCGCGGGCGGCGATGGCGGCTCTGCGCGCGGGTGGGATCTCGGGCAGCGCGGCCCACTTGACCGGGTCCATGCCGGGCGGGCAGGGGATGGCGACGGCGGCGGGCTGG
>NZ_JBFAPG010000013.1:0-32000 GCF_040675595.1 Micromonospora sp. NPDC049580 | reverse complement strand
GCGCCCGAGCGGGCGCCGCACCTTTCGTGGTCGGGACGGATCAGACCCGGGTGGGGGTCCGGGTCGTCAGGTGGGTACGGAGCCCCTCGCCCTCGATGTCGACGTTCGGCAGGGCGCGGGAGAGCCAGCGGGGCAGCCACCAGGCGCGGTCACCGAGCAGGGACATCACGGCCGGGACGATGGTCATGCGGACCACGAAGGCGTCGATGGCCACGCCGATGGCCAGCGCGAAGCCCATCGACTTGATCACCGGGTCATCGAGGAAGACGAAGCCCCCGAACACCGAGATCATGATCAACGCGGCGGCGGTGACCACGCGGGCGCCGTGCCCCATGCCGCTGATCGTGGCCTGGCGGGCGGTCTCGCCGTGCACGAAGTCCTCGCGCATCCGGGACACCAGGAACACCTCGTAGTCCATCGCGAGCCCGAACAGGATGCCGATGAGCAGGATCGGCAGGAAGCTGATCAGCGGACCGGGCGTGTCCAGGCCCACCAGGTCGGCGAGGTGCCCCTGCTGGAACACCGCCACCGTGATGCCGAACGTGGCGGCGACGGTGAGCAGGAAGCCCAGCGCGGCCTTGACCGGCACCAGCAGCGAACGGAACACCAGCATCAGCAGCAGGACCGAGAGCCCGACCACCAGCAGCAGGTAGACCGGCAGCGCGTCGGAGAGCTTCTCGGAGACGTCGATGCCGATCGCGGTGACGCCGGTGAGCAGCACGTCCGCGTCGCGGATCCCGCTCACCGAGTCACGGATGTCGTGCACCACCGTCTCGGTGGCCTCGTCGGTCGGGCCGGTCTTCGGCACCACGCCGAGCAGCGCCGTCCGGCCGTCCGGGCTGAGTTGGGCGGGCGCCACCGCGAGGACGTTCTCGGTGCGCTGGAGCAGCGCGGTGACCTGCGGTACGGCGGCCGAGGTGGCCTGCGGCGAGTCACCGGCGACGACGACCGCCAGTCGACCGGTGAAGCCCGCGCCGAAGCCCTCGGTGATCAGGTCGTTCGACACCCGGGCCGGCGAGCCGACGGCCGCCGTCGAGGCGTCCGGCAGCGCCAACCGCATGTCCGGCGTGGGCAGCGCGAGCAGCCCCAGGCCGAGCAGGCCGACCAGGATGACAGGTACGCGGAACCGGGTGACGAACCGCGCCCAGCGGAAGCCGAACCGGGACCGGTCCTCGGTGGCCGCGTTCGTCTCGTTGGCCGGTCCGCTGGCGGTGGCGGCGGTCTCGTCGGTGGGGACGGCGCGCAGCCGGCGGGGGAGAACCCGGCGTCCGGCGAAGCCGAGCAGCGCCGGCTGGAGGGTGATGGCGACGAGCACGGCCACGGTGACGGTGCCGGCGGCGGCGAGACCCATCACGGTGAGGAACGGGATGTCCACCACGGCCAGTCCGGCGAGCGCGATGACGACGGTGGCGCCCGCGAAGACAACGGCGGAGCCGGCGGTGCCCACGGCCCGGCCGACGGCCTCGTCCGGGGGCAGACCGTCGAGCAGGTTCTGCCGGTGCCGGGAGGTGATGAACAGCGAGTAGTCGATGCCCACGGCGAGGCCGAGCATCAGCGCCAGGATCGGCGCCGTGCTGGTCAACTGGACGACGCCACTCAGCGCGAACAGCCCGGCCATGCCGGCGCCCACGCCGATCAGCGCGTTGAGCATGGTCATCCCGGCGGCCACCAGCGAGCCGAAGGTGATGATCAGGACGATCGCGGCGACCACGACGCCGAGCGCCTCGGTCGAGCCGATCTCCGGCTCCCCGCCCAGCACCTCGCCGCCCGGGGCGACCTGCCAACCCTGTGCCTTCGCCGCCGCGCCGACCTGCTCGTACGCGGTCTTCTGGTCGTCGGTCACCTCGTCCGCGCCGGTGGCGAACTGGACCTGGACCAGCGCGTACCGGCCGTCGGGCGAGACCGCGCCGACCTGGAGCGGGTTGACCGCGCCGACCACGCCGGGCAGCGTCCCGGCCTGCTGGACCAGCTCCTGCACCACGGCCTGGCCCTGTGGGGTGCCGAGTTGGCCGTCTCCGGGTGCCTTGACCGCGATGGTGCCGGTCGCGCCGCTGGCCGCCGGGAACTGCTCGGCGAGCAGGTCGAGAGCGCGCTGGCTCTCGGTGCCGGGCATGGTGAAGTTGCTCGCCGTCGGGCCGCGCAGGGTCGCCGCGGCCAGACCGGCGCCGACGAGTACGACGAGCCAGAGCGCGACGACGAGCCGTCGCCGGCGAAACGCGCCCCGGCCGAGCCGGTAGAGCAGGGTGGCCATCAGGAGTCCTTGTCCTCGGTCGTGGGTGGATGGGTCAGGGGTGCGTCGACGGGTTCGACGGCCCGCCGGACGAGGGCGAGCAGGGCGGCGCGCAGTTCGTCGTCGGGGATGTCGGCGAACTCGGCGCACGCCTCGGAGATGCCGGCCAGCAGCACCAGCGCGGCGATCCGGGCGCCCGGACGATCGGAGTGCCCGGCCAACGCGTCGCGCAGCCGGTCGGAGATCTCCTGAATGTGCGCGAACGCCGGCTGGCACAGCAGCTCGGGGAATTCACCGCGCAGCACCGCGATCTCCCGCCGGAACCGGACCGCGAGGTCGACGAAGCCCGCCGCGGCGACCTCCTGGGCGGCCGCGCCGGTCCGGCCGGTGAGCTGGTCGTCGAGGTCGCGCAGCACGCCGATCGCGGGTGCCATCAGCTCGGCGAGCAGGGCTTCCTTGTTGGCGAAGTGGTAGAGCACGGTGGCCTTGGAGCAGCCGACCTCGCGGGCGATGTCCTGCAACGAGGTGCCCCGGTAGCCGGTCACCGCGAACCGTCGCGCCGCCGCGGCGAGGATCTCGCCGTGCGTCTCGGACACCGCTCTGGCCATCACCGGTCCACCTCCGTGAACCAGCATGCCTGACCGATCGGTCAGACCCTGACCGATCGGTCAGAAGAACGTGGTGGCCTTCCCCACACCGGGGTCTGGTTTAGCCGGCGCGCTCGGCGTCGTACCTGGTCCGCGCCTCGGCGATGGCCCGGCGGTGCCGTTCGGCCCAACTGGTCAGCGCCACCAGCGACTCGTACAGCTCCAGCGCCATCGGCGTGGCCGTGTACTCCACCTTCGGCGGAACGGTCGGATAGACCGTGCGGTGCAGCAGGCCGTCGCGCTCCAGGTTGCGCAGGGTCAGGGTGAGCATCCGGCGGCTGATGCCCTCGATGTGCCGCTCCAGCTCGGTGAAGCGCACCGGGCCGTTCGACGCGGCCACCAGGATGCCGATGCTCCACTTGCCGCCGACCCGGTCCAGCACCTCGCGGACGGTGCACGCCCGAGCCTGCCCGGGGGTGAACGGCACGTTCCCGGCGGCGCAGGTGAACTCCGCCTCGACCTGCGCGGACACATCGCTGTTCCTCTGGGACATCACAGTGCCTCCTTCCGCTCCGGCTCATGGTCACAGACGATGACCTCGGTAACAAACCGTGCACCAAGGAGGCATCCGATGGACCGTACCGTCCCGGCCCGCTGGCCGGCCCTGCTCGTGCTCTGCGCCGGCAGCCTGATGATCATCCTGGACGGCAGTGTCGTGTCGGTGGCCCTGCCCTCCGTGCAACGCGACCTGGGCTTCACCGCCGCCGGACTGGCCTGGGTGGTCAACGCCTACCTGGTGGCGTTCGGCGGGCTGCTGCTGCTCGCCGGCCGCCTCGGCGACCTGCTCGGCCGGCGTCGGGTCTTCCTGGCCGGCGTCGTGCTGTTCACCCTGGCCTCGCTGGCCTGCGCGACGGCCACCGGACCGGCCCTGCTCGTCGGCGCGCGGTTCGGCCAGGGCGTCGGCGGCGCGCTCGCCATGGCGGTCAGCCTCGGGATGATCGTCCGGCTCTATCCCGAGTCGGTCGAGCGGGCCCGCGCCATCGCCGTCTTCAGCTTCACCGGGGCGGCCGGCGCCACGATCGGCACGGTCGCCGGCGGGGTGCTCACCGAGCTGGCCGGTTGGCGTTCGATCTTCCTGGTGAACCTGCCGATCGGGGCGGCGATCCTGCTCGCCGCCGTCCGCCAACTCCCCGCCGAACGGGGCATCGGCCTGCGGGCCGGCCTCGACGTGCCCGGCGCCCTGCTGGCCACCGCCGGCCTGATGGCCGCCGTGCTGGGCATCGTGGGGACCGGTGAGCACGGCTGGACCAGCCCGCGGACACTGGGTGCGGCGGCGCTCGCGGCGCTGCTGCTCGGCTGCTTCGCCGTACGCCAACGGGTGGCGGCGACTCCGCTGCTGCCGGCGCGGGTGCTGCGCGTGCCGGGCCTGGTCGCGGCCAACGCGGTGCAGTTCCTCATGGTCGCCGCGTACTTCGGCTTCCAGTTCCTGCTCGCCGTCGAGCTGCAACTCGTGCTCGGGCTGGACGCGGCGGCCACCGGCTGGGCCTTCCTGCCCACCCCGGTGGTGATCGCGGTGGTGTCGCTCGGCCTGGCCGGTCTGCTGATCGGCCGGTGGGGCGCCCGGAGCGTGCTGCTGGTCGGGTTGAGCCTCGCGACCGTCGGCTTCCTGCTGCTCGCCCGGTTGCCCGCCGACGGCCGCTACCTCGCCGACGTACTCCCCGCGCTGGTGGTCTTCGGAGTGGCCGGCGGTCTGACCCTGCCGGCCGTCACCACGCTGGCCATGGTCGGCGCGACCGACGCCGACGCCGGGCTGGCGTCCGGGTTGGCCAACACCACCCAGCAGGTCGGCGGGGCGGTCGGCCTGGCCGCGCTGGCGACCCTGGCCGCGGCCCGCAGCGACGGCCTCCGGGCCGCCGGTCGGGCCGAGGCGGTGGCGCTGGCCGGTGGCTACCGGGTCGCGTACGCCGTGGCCGCCGCTCTGGTGCTCGCCGCGTTGCTGGTGGCGCTGGGCACGCTGCCCCGCCGCCCGGCCGGCCAGCGGCCCGACGTCGAAGCGCCGGTCGACGACGGCGGGCAGCGGAATCGTTCGGTGTCCAAGCGCCGCGTCCGGTTGACCGACGACGCCGGGGCCGGGAGGGTGATCGGGTGAGTGAGGCTGACGAGACCCGCGACGGCGTGGCCCTGACCAACCTGGACCAGCCGCTGTCCGACCGTGACGACGCGACCAAGCGCGACCTGGTCGACTACCTCGACGCGGTCCGGGAGCCGATCATCGGGCAGCTGCGGGACCGTCCGCTGTCGGTGATCCGGGTCCGCCCCGGCCAGCCGCCGTTCATGCAGAAGAACCTGCCCCGCTACACCCCGGAGTGGGTCCGCCGGGTGCCGGTCTGGGCCGAGGCGTCGCACCGGGAGATCTCGTACGCCCTCTGCGACGACCGGCGCACCCTGCTCTGGTTCGCCAACCAGCGGGCCGTCGAGTACCACCCGACGCTGGCCACCGTGGCGGATCTGCACCGACCGACGCACCTGGTGCTCGACCTGGACCCGCCCGAGGGCGACGGGTTCCGCGCGGCCGTGGCCGCTGCCCTGCTGGTCCGCCAGGCGCTCGCCGACGCCGGCCTCGCCGGGGCCGTCAAGACCAGCGGCGCCAAGGGCGTGCACGTCTTCGTCCCGGTGACGGGTGACCCCACCGCCGAGGAGTTGGCCGCCGCCACCCGGGCGCTCGCCGTCCGCGCCGAGCGGCTGGACCCGGCGCTCGCCACGACGGCGTACATCATTCAAGACCGGGGCGGGAAGGTCTTCGTGGACGCCACCCGAGCCGGCGGGGCGACGGTCGTGGCCGCGTACAGCCCGCGACTGCGGCCCGGGATGCCGGTCTCCTTCCCGGTCGACTGGTCCGACCTGACCGAGGTGACCCCGGCGGACTTCACCATCCGGACGGTGCCGCCACTGGTCGCCGGGACCGACCCGTGGGTCGCGCTGATGCCGGCGCCGCAGTCGCTCCCCGCCGACCTCGTCGCGGAGGGCCGGACCATCCCGGTGGCCCGGGTGCAGGCCATGCACGAGGGCAAGCGCCGGGCCCGCGCCCGCCGCGAGACCGGCTGACGGTACGCGCTGTTTCCTTGATCGAGAACGATCATCGGAGGCGCGCGGTCCTCGACGGTCCCTGTCGTCGGGGGTCTGTGGCACGATTTTCCAGGTGACCAGCCGATCCGCCGAGAGCCAGCGCCTGAGCGATCTCGCGCGGCTGCGCCGCGTCCGCGACCGCATCGACCGGGAGTACGCGCAGCCGTTGGACGTCGAGGCGCTCGCCCGGGGCGTCCACATGTCGGCCGGGCACCTCAGTCGCGAGTTCCGGCTCGCCTACGGCGAATCTCCGTACAGCTATCTCATGACCCGGCGCGTGGAGCGCGCCATGGCGCTGCTGCGTCGCGGCGACCTCAGCGTCACCGATGTCTGTTTCGCGGTCGGCTGCTCGTCGCTCGGCACCTTCAGCACCCGCTTCACCGAGCTGGTCGGTGTGCCGCCCAGCACCTACCGGCGGGAGGCGGCGCTCGCGACGGCCGGGCTGCCGTCGTGCACGGCGAAGCAGGTGACCAGACCGGTCAGGAATCGAGAAGCGCAGGTCACGCCGCCACCCCTAGCGTGACTGCCACGGGTCGGGTCGGCGCGGCGAGCCGCGTCGGGCGTGACCCCGGGGCCCCGCCCGCCCGAGAAGATGGAGACATCATGAGCAAGGCCACGGACCCGCCCGCGGCGCACGTCGCCGACCGGCACGACCTGATCCGGGTGCAGGGCGCGCGCGTGAACAACCTCAAGGACGTCACGGTCGAGCTTCCGAAGCGTCGACTGACGGTGTTCACCGGGGTCTCCGGCTCCGGCAAGAGCTCGCTGGTGTTCGGCACCATCGCGGCCGAGTCGCAGCGGATGATCAACGAGACCTACAGCGCCTTCGTGCAGGGCTTCATGCCGACGCTGACCCGGCCCGAGGTCGACGTGCTGGACGGGCTGACCACCGCGATCATCGTCGACCAGGAGCGGATGGGCGCGAACGCCCGCTCCACGGTCGGCACCGCCACCGACGCCAACGCGATGCTGCGCATCCTCTTCAGCCGGCTCGGGCAGCCGCACATCGGCTCGCCGAACGCGTTCTCCTTCAACGTCCCCTCGGTCCGGGCGACCGGCGCGATCACGGTGGAGCGCGGCGCGGGCCGGACGAAGACCGAGAAGGCGACCTTCAACCGTCTCGGCGGCATGTGTCCGCGCTGCGAGGGCATGGGCGCGGTCACCGACTTCGACCTGTCGGCGCTGTACGACGACAGCAGGTCGCTCAACGAGGGCGCGATCACGATCCCCGGCTACAGCATGGAGGGCTGGTACGGCCGGATCTTCCGCGGCTGCGGCTACTTCGACCCGGACAAGCCGATCCGCAAATACACGAAGAAGGAGTTGCAGGACCTGCTCCACCGGGAGCCGACCAAGATCAAGGTCGACGGCATCAACCTGACGTACGTCGGCCTCATCCCGCAGATCCAGAAGTCGTTCCTCGCCAAGGACATCGACACGCTGCAACCGCACATCCGCGCCTTCGTCGACCGTGCGGTGACGTTCACGACCTGCCCCGACTGCGGCGGCACCCGGCTCAGCGCGGAGGCCCGGTCGTCGAAGATCGAGGGGAAGAACATCGCCGGCGTCTGCGCGATGCAGATCAGCGACCTGGCGGCCTGGGTCCGGGGCATCAGGGAGCCGTCGGTGGCGCCGCTGCTCACCGGGCTGCAACATCTCCTCGACTCGTTCGAGGAGATCGGGTTGGGCTACCTGTCGCTCGACCGGCCCTCGGGCACGCTCTCCGGTGGCGAGGCGCAGCGCACCAAGATGATCCGCCACCTCGGGTCGTCGCTCACCGACGTCACGTACGTCTTCGACGAGCCGACGATCGGGCTGCACCCGCACGACATCGCGCGGATGAACGGCCTGCTGCTGCGCCTGCGGGACAAGGGCAACACCGTCCTGGTGGTGGAGCACAAGCCGGAGGCGATCGCCATCGCCGACCACGTCGTCGATCTCGGGCCGGGCGCCGGCACCGCCGGAGGCGAGGTGGTGTTCGAGGGCACCGTCGACGGGCTGCGCGCCAGCGACACGCTGACCGGCCGGCACCTGGACGACCGGGCCCGCCTGAAGACATCCGTACGGACGCCGTCGGGTGTGCTGGAGGTGCGGGGCGCGAACACCCACAACCTGCGCGACGTCGACGTCGACATCCCGCTCGGCGTGCTCGTGGTGGTGACCGGTGTGGCCGGTTCGGGAAAGAGTTCGCTGATCCACGGCTCGGTGTCCGACCGCGACGGGGTGGTGTCGGTCGACCAGAGCGCGATCCGCGGCTCGCGCCGGAGCAACCCGGCGACGTACACGGGCCTGCTCGACCCGATCCGCAAGGCGTTCGCGAAGGCCAACGGTGTGAAGCCGGCCCTGTTCAGCGCCAACTCCGAGGGGGCCTGCCCCGGCTGCAACGGCGCCGGCGTCATCTACACCGACCTGGGGATGATGGCCGGTGTCGCCGCCACCTGCGAGGAGTGCGAGGGGAGGCGGTTCCAGGCGTCGGTCCTGGAGTACCGGTTCGGCGGCCGTGACATCAGCGAGGTGCTCGCCATGTCGGTGCGCGAGGCCGAGGCGTTCTTCTCCGCGGGTGAGGCGCGTACGCCCGCCGCGCACGCCATCCTCGACCGGCTCGTCGACGTCGGGCTCGGCTACCTCAGCCTCGGCCAGCCGCTGACCACCCTGTCCGGCGGCGAGCGGCAGCGGCTCAAGCTGGCCACCCGGATGGCCGAGAAGGGCGGCGTGTACGTCCTCGACGAGCCGACCACCGGCCTGCACCTCGCCGACGTCGAGCAACTGCTCGGCCTGCTGGACCGACTCGTCGACTCCGGCAAGTCGGTGATCGTCGTCGAGCATCACCAGGCGGTCATGGCGCACGCCGACTGGATCATCGACCTCGGCCCGGGCGCCGGCCACGACGGCGGCCGGATCGTCTTCGAGGGCACCCCGGCCGATCTCGCCGCCGCCCGCTCCACCCTCACCGGCGAGCACCTGGCGGCGTACGTCGGCACCTGATCATGTGCCGTCCGCCGTCGCCCGATTGTCTACCCGGCCGTCGGTTGGGCGGCGGCGGGCCGCCGTGGCGGCGAGAACCCCGCAGGCGCCGTTCTTGATCCACCGCGCGTCGCCGGTGGGGGTTCGACGCGAGCCGGCGCCGGGGCGTGGGGTCCGGGGCTCGGCCCCGGAGCAGAAATGACAAGCGCCCCAGGTCCGCGCTTCTCAGCGGACATGGAGCGCGAAAGCTTGTGCCCCCGGCAGGATTCGAACCTGCGCCCCCGCCTCCGGAGGGCGGTGCTCTATCCCCTGAGCTACGGGGGCTCAGCGACTGGAGAAGACTAGCAAACCTCCTGGGCGTACGCCGAATCGGTATCGGGTGAGCCGGTCGTGTCGGTGACCGGCCCACCCGGTGCTCAGGCCGCGATCGCCCGCCCGCAACTGGGCAGCGGGTGCAGGACGATCCGTCGGGGCAGCCGGCGCGGCCACTCGTTGCGCGGCCAGGACCCGTCCACGATCAGGTGCACCGTGCGCTGCTCCTCGCCGCTGAGCCGCAGCACGAAGTCGCGGGGGAGCGGCGGGTCGACAGTCGGTGTGGTGATCATGAAGCGCACCCGGCCCCGGGACGACACGGCGGAGATCACGTCGGCCGCCGGCATCGTGCCCCGCAGCCGCACCCGGCCGATCCAGTAGACCTCGGCCAGATGCTCCTGGGCCGTCCGGGTGATCGCCGGGTACTCGCTGCGTACCCAGCGCTCGACCGCGCTGACGCAGAGCCCGCAGGCCCGCTCGCGCGGTTCCCGCGGACCCAACCCCCAGGCCCGCAGGTACGCCCCGACCGCTCCCGCGTCCAGCGGGAGGTCGAACCGGCGCTGGATGAGCGTGGTGAGGCTCTGCCGCGTCCACAGCTCCTCGTCCAGGCCGAACTCGTCGGGGTGGACGCCCCGGAGTGTGTCGATCAGCTCGAGTTCCTGTTCGCGGCTGAGCGTTCCCGGCTCGCCCTGCCGCTGTCCGCGACGGACGGCTGCCACCGCCCCGTCACCGCCGATGGTGTGGCGTCGGCACCAACTGGTGACCGAGCGCCGTGCGTCTCTGAGTGCAACCCCCACGTCTTGGGCAACGAGCACGAATCACAACTGGTCACGATATGTGCGGAGAAAACTCTCTAAGCAACGTAATCGCCTGTCTGACGCAAAACGCCCACAAGGGGCGAGTGTGGGTCGACAGGGGTGCGGGAGCTGCGGGTACGGCCGGCGGGCGCGGCGCCGGTCGCCTTCGACTCGTCGCGTCCGACGCCAGGTCGCCGATGTGGCGGTGTCCGAACGCCTGGATACCGCCACCTCGCCGACCTGGTGTGGATCATGCGGGTCGAGAGGCGGGTGCCCGCCGTGCCCAGGACGGGGCGGTCCGGTGCCGGACATGACGCGGGCCCGCGTCCCGCCGATGAGTGGCGGGAACGCGGGCCCGGTGTGCCCGTGCGGAGGGTCAGCCCTTGGCCTGCGCCTGGAGCTGCCGGAGGTTGTTCAGCTCGGACTGCTGGGTGGCCTTCATGGTCTGGGCCACGCGTACCACCTCGGCGTTGTCGGTCTCCGCGAGCGCCGCGTCGATCATGTGGATCCCGCCGAGGTGGTGGTTGTACATCAGGGCCAGGAACTGCCGGTCCACCTCGATGCCCTTGGCGTCGCGCAACGAGGCCATCTGCTGCGGGGTGGCCATGCCCGGCATCAGCCCGTCCTTGACCGCGGCCCCGTCGGACATCCACGACATCGGCGGCTGCGACCCGGTCGGGCTCAGCTGCCACTCGCGCAGCCAGGTCTGCATGGCGCCGATCTCACCCTGCTGACCGGTGGCGATGTCGACGGCGATCTGCCGCACCTCGGGCAGCGTCGCCGACCGGTACGCGATCAGGCTCATCTCGACCGCCTGGGCGTGGTGGGTCGTCATGTCCCGCGCGAAACCCGCCTCGACCGAGGAGTCACCGGGCCGGGTGAGGCGAGGGGTGAGCAGGCCGCCGGCGTACCCGAGCAGCAGGCCCACCACCACCATGATGGCGAGCGCCGCGACGCCGTAGCGCCGCGCCGGTGTCGGGCCGCCCACGTCCGGGGCGGCCACGACGTCGTCGTGCTCGGTGTCGGTGGTGGTGGCGGGGGCTGTCATCGCCGTCCTTACTGGGTCGGGGGCTGCTGCTGGAGGTCACGCGGCGTGGTGCCGGTGGCGGTGATACCCGTGTTGCACAGCGCGGTCGGGCCCTCGACGGAGGCGTTCACCCGCAGGTCCTTGATGAACTCGTCGATCCGCTTGTCGTCGGCGTTGTCGACCTTGAGCTGGTAGCCCCACGCCTGGAGCGAGATCGGCTTGTCCAGACCCTCGTACGGGCTCATCAGCATCTTCTCGACGCCACGCACCTTGCCGGCGAGCTTGTCGACCTGGTCCTTCGGCAGGTCCGGGCGGTAGGTGATCCACACCGCGCCGTGCTCCAGGCTGTGCACCGCGTGCTCGTTGGCGATCGGGGCGTCGTAGACGTCACCCATGCAGTTCTGCCAGGCCGCGTTGTGCACCCCGCCCACCGGCGGCGAGTACTTGTAGGTCAGCGGGCCCGACTTGTGGGACTCGTAGTCGAGGCTCGTCTTGTCGGTCTTGCGGATGTTGACGATGCCGTCGATGGCGTTGGCCTTCTTGTCCCACGGCTTGGAGCCCTGGAACGACGCCCAGGCGCCGTAGCCGATGATGCCGGCCGCGAGGACGCCGACGGCGACGAAGAGCGCGATCGGGCCCCAGGCCCGGCCCTGACTCACCTTGACCGGGCTGACCGGCTTGCGGGGGCCCTTGCCACCCGCCCGGGGGGAGCCCGCCGGCTTGCCGGAACCGGCCTTGGCGCCGGACGCCGGCCGGCCCGCGGCCGGCTTCTTGCCGGTGCTGACCACGGTCGGGCGGCGCTCAGGGCCACCCGGGGTGCTGATGCTCATCGTGCCTCGTCAAGTCGGTCGGTCAGGGGAGGTGGCGGGCCGGATGACGCGCAGGGGAGCCGCCGAGTGCCCGAGTCTACCCCCGATAACATGGTTGGGTGACTCCTGCAGAACTAGCCTCGGTCGTCCTCACCGCCGCCCACGCCGTCTTCACCGACCGTGGTCTGGATCACGCCGCGCTGCCGGAGCGCACGGTGGTGGAGCGACCGCGCAACCCCGAGCACGGCGACTACGCCTCCACGCTCGCTCTGCAGTTGAGCAAGAAGGTGGGCGTCCCGCCCCGGGAGCTTGCTACGGCCCTGGCCGACGAGCTGGGCCGGGCGCCGGGGATCAAGTCGGTGGAGATCGCCGGGCCGGGCTTTCTGAACATCCGGCTGGACGCCGCCGCCGCCGGCCAGCTCGCCCGCCTGATCGTCGAGGCCGGAGCGGAGTACGGCCGCAGCGACCGGCTCGCCGGCGAGAAGATCAACCTGGAGTTCGTCTCGGCCAACCCGACCGGCCCGGTGCACATCGGCGGGGTCCGCTGGGCGGCCGTCGGCGACGCCCTGAGCCGGCTGCTGCGGGCCACCGGCGCCGAGGTGGGCACGGAGTACTACTTCAACGACGCCGGCTCCCAGATCGACAGGTTCGCCCGCTCGCTGCTCGCCGCCGCCAAGGGCGAGCCCGCGCCGGAGGACGGCTACGGCGGCGCGTACATCGCCGAGATCGCCGCCGAGGTGCAGGCCCGTCGGCCCGACGTGCTGACCTTGGACGACCCCGCCGCCCAGGAGGTGTTCCGGGTCGAGGGCGTCGCGCTGATGTTCGACGAGATCCGCTCCTCGCTGCGCGACTTCGGGGTGGAGTTCGACACCTACTTCAACGAGAAGGACCTGCACGACCGGGGCGAGCTGGACCTCGCGCTGGCCCGGCTGCGCGAGCAGGGTCGGGTCTACGAGTCCGAGGGCGCGACCTGGCTGCGCACCACCGACTTCGGTGACGACAAGGACCGGGTGCTGCGCAAGTCCAACGGCGAGTGGACGTACTTCGCCGCGGACTGCGCCTACTACCTGGACAAGCGGGAGCGCGGCTTCGAGCGGGTCGTGATCATGCTGGGCGCCGACCACCACGGCTACATCGGCCGGATGAAGGCGATGGCGGCCTGCTTCGGCGACGACCCGGAGCGCAACCTGGAGATCCTCATCGGGCAGCTGGTCAACCTGCTGCGCGACGGCGCCCCGATGCGGATGAGCAAGCGGGCCGGCACCGTGATCACCCTGGAGGACCTGGTCGACGCCATCGGCGTGGACGCCTCCCGGTACGCGCTGGCCCGCTACTCCAGCGACTCGCCCATCGACATCGACATCGAGCTGTGGACCCGGGCGAGCCGCGACAACCCGGTCTACTACGTGCAGTACGTCGCCGCCCGGACGGCGGGCGTGGCCCGCAACGCCGCCGAGGTGGGGCTGGTTCCGGGTGACGCCGACGCGTTCCGCCCCGAGCTGCTCGACCACGAGAAGGAGAACGAGCTACTCAAGGCGCTCGCCGAGTTCCCGGCGGTGGTGGCCACCGCGGCGGAGCTGCGCGAGCCGCACCGGGTGGCCCGCTACCTGGAGGAGAGCGTCGCGGCGTCCTTCCACCGGTTCTACGACAACTGCCGGGTGCTGCCGATGGGCGACGAGGAGGTCACCGACCTGCACCGCGCCCGGCTCTGGCTCAACAACGCCACCCGCACCGTGATCGCCAACGGCCTGCACCTGCTCGGCGTCTCCGCACCCGAGAGGATGTGACATGAGGGCTCATGAGGCTGGTGCGCTGCACGCGGACATCAGCAAGCAGGGGCCGGCCTGGCTGCGTACCCCGGCCGACGTCAACGCCCTCGTGCCGGCGCTGTGGCCGCGCAGCGTGACGCGCGGCGCGGACGGCGCGGTCGCCGTCGCGGGCCTGAGCGTCCGCGACATCGCGGCCGAGTTCGGCACCCCGGTGTACGTCCTCGACGAGGCCGACCTGCGCTCGCGCTGCCGCGACTTCCGGGCGGCCTTCCCGACCGAGGACGTCTTCTACGCGGGCAAGGCGTTCCTCTGCCGCGCGGTGGTCCGGATGATCGCCGAGGAGGGGCTGCACCTCGACGTCTGCACCGGCGGTGAGCTGGCCACGGCGCTGTCGGCGGGGATGCCGCCGGAACGGATCGGTTTCCACGGCAACAACAAGTCGGTGGCCGAGCTGAGCCGCGCGCTGGACGCCGGTGTCGGCCGGATCATCGTCGACTCGTTCACCGAGATCGACCGGCTGACCGAACTGGCCCGCGAGCGTGGGGTGCGGCCCCGGGTGCTGGTCCGGGTCACGGTCGGCGTCGAGGCGCACACCCACGAGTTCATCGCCACCGCCCACGAAGACCAGAAGTTCGGCTTCTCGCTGGCCGGCGGCGCCGCCGCCAACGCCGCCTTCAAGATCCTCGACGAGGGTGTGCTGGAGCTGCGCGGCCTGCACTCGCACATCGGCTCGCAGATCTTCGACGCCAGCGGCTTCGAGGTCTCGGCCCGCCGGGTGCTCGCCCTGCAGGCGCAGATCCGCGACGCGCGCGGGGTGGAGCTGCCCGAGCTGGACCTGGGCGGTGGGTTCGGCATCGCGTACACCACCCAGGACGACCCGGCCACCCCACAGGACCTGGCCAAGCGGCTGCGCAAGATCGTCGACTCGGAGTGCGCGGCGGAGAACCTGGCCGTGCCGCACCTGTCGATCGAGCCGGGACGGGCCATCGTCGGGCCGGCCGTGTTCACCCTCTACGAGGTCGGCACGGTCAAGGACCTCGACGGCATCCGCACGTACGTCAGCGTCGACGGCGGGATGAGCGACAACATCCGCACCGCGCTCTACGACGCGTCCTATTCGGCGACGCTGGCCTCCCGGGCGTCGAGCGCCCAGCCGTTCCTCGCCCGCGTGGTGGGAAAGCACTGTGAGTCCGGGGACATCGTGGTGAAGGATGAATTCCTGCCCGCCGACGTGCAGCCCGGAGATCTTGTCGCAGTGCCCGGCACCGGCGCCTACTGCCGGAGCATGGCCAGCAACTACAACCACGTACCCCGACCGCCGGTCGTGGCGGTGCGTGACGGCCAGGCGCGTCTGATCGTCCGGCGGGAGACCGAAGACGATCTGCTGGCATTGGATGTGGGATGACGTCACCTGTGCGCTTGGCACTGCTCGGCTGCGGCACGGTCGGCCAGGAGGTGGTCCGGCTGCTGCACGAGCAGTCGGCCGACCTGGCCGCCCGCATCGGCGCTCCACTGGAGATCGCCGGTATCGCCGTCCGCCGGCTCGGCCGCGACCGCGGTGACCTGCCGGTCGACGAGGCCCTGTTCACCACCGACGCGCTCGGCCTGATCAAACGGGACGACGTCGACGTGGTGATCGAGGTGGTCGGCGGCATCGAGCCGGCCCGGGGCTGGCTGGTCGAGGCGCTGCGTGCCGGCAAGAGCGTGGTCACCGCCAACAAGGCGCTGCTCGCCGAGGACGGGGTGGCCCTGCACGAGGCGGCGGCCGAGGGCGGTGGCGACCTCTACTACGAGGCGTCGGTGGCCGGCGCGATCCCGCTGCTGCGCCCGCTGCGCGAGTCGCTGCACGGCGATCGGATCAACCGGGTCACCGGCATCGTCAACGGCACCACCAACTTCATCCTCTCCGCGATGGACGCGACCGGCGCCGGGTTCGCGGAGGCCCTGGAGCAGGCCACCGCCCTGGGGTACGCGGAGGCCGACCCGACCGCCGACGTCGAGGGTTTCGACGCGGCGGCGAAGGCGGCCATCCTCGCCTCGCTGGCGTTCCACACCCGGGTCGGCGCCGCCGACGTGCACCGCGAGGGCATCACCGACGTGACCGCCGCGGACATGGCCAGCGCCCAGGCGATGGGCTGCACGATCAAGCTGCTCTGCATCGCGGCGCGGGGCGTCGACGCGGCCGGTCAGGAGACGGTCAGTGTCCGCGTCCACCCGGCGATGATTCCGCGCAGTCACCCGCTGGCCAGCGTCGGCGACGCGTTCAACGCGGTCTTCGTCGAGGCGGACGCGGCCGGGCAACTGATGTTCTACGGCCGGGGCGCGGGTGGCGCGCCGACCGCCAGCGCCGTGCTCGGCGACGTGGTGGCGGTGTCCCGCAACCGGCTCGCCGGGGTGCGCGCGGCCAGCGAGAGCGCGTACGCGGCCCTGGCGGTGCGGCCGATGGGCGAGGCGCTGACCCGCTACCACGTGAGCCTGGACGTGGCCGACCGCCCGGGTGTGCTGGCCTCGGTGGCGGGCGTCTTCGCCCGGCACGACGTGTCGATCGCGACCGTACGACAGGGCTCGGCGAGTGGCGTGCCCGGCCGGGACGGCGACGCCGAGCTGGTCATCGTCACCCACGTGGCGCCGGACGCCGCGCTCGCCGCGACAGTGGTCGAGCTGCGCGGCCTGGACATCGTCCGGTCGGTGACGAGTGTGCTGCGGGTCGAGGGCGGCGCCTGAGTCGTTGACCCATCGGGGCGGCTCGCCCGTCCCGCCAGGTGGGTAACCCGGGGTGTGCCATCGATGGCTGCGGCAGGGTGGTCCAGGGTGGCCTGATGCTCGGGTCGGTGCAGGGGTAGAGGCGAGGAGAGCGACATGTGGCGGGGTCTGATCGAGGCGTACCGGGATCGGCTGCCGGTCACCGCGGCCACGCCGGTCGTCACGTTGCACGAGGGGAACACTCCGCTGCTGCCGGCGCCCGTGCTCTCGGCCCGGCTCGGCTGCGACGTCTACCTGAAGGTGGAGGGCGCCAACCCGACCGGCTCCTTCAAGGACCGGGGGATGACCCTCGCGGTCTCCAAGGCGGTCGAGGCCGGCAACAAGGCGATCATCTGCGCCTCCACCGGCAACACCAGCGCCTCCGCCGCGGCGTACGCGGCACGGGCCGGGCTGACCTGCGCGGTGCTGGTCCCGCAGGGCAAGATCGCGCTGGGCAAGCTGGCCCAGGCGCTTGTGCACGGGGCGAAGCTGCTCCAGGTCAGCGGCAACTTCGACGACTGCCTCGCGCTCGCCGCCAAGCTGGCCCAGGATCACCCGGTCGCGCTTGTCAACTCGGTCAACATCGACCGGCTGCACGGCCAGAAGACCGCCGCCTTCGAGATCGTCGAGGCGCTCGGCGACGCCCCCGACATCCACTGCCTGCCCGTCGGTAACGCCGGCAACATCTCCGCGTACTGGATGGGATATTCGGAGGAGCACGCCGCCGGCGCCACCACGCGGGCGCCGAAGATGTACGGCTTCCAGGCGTCCGGGGCGGCGCCGATCGTGAGCGGCCAGGTGGTGCCGGAGCCGTCGACAATCGCCACCGCCATCCGGATCGGCAACCCGGCGAGCTGGACCAAGGCGCTCGACGCCCGGGACGCCTCCGGTGGCCTGATCGCGGCGGTGACCGACCGGGAGATCCTCTCCGCGTACCGGCTGCTCGCCCGCGAGGTGGGGGTCTTCGTCGAGCTGGGCAGCGCGGCCAGCGTGGCAGGCCTGCTCCAGCAGGCCGCGGCGGGCGCGGTTCCGGCCGGCTCGACGGTGGTCTGCACGGTGACCGGTCACGGCCTGAAGGATCCGGAGTGGGCGATCTCCACCGCGCCCGCCCCGGTGACCATCGGCAACGATCCGCTTGCCGCGGCCCGCGCCCTCGACCTGGCCTGAGAGCGGTACAACCCACCGGCGGTGGGCCGCCCCTGGGGGCGGCGGGGGTACAGGTGATCGAGTCCGGCACACTTTCACCTATCCCCGCCCGCATTCTCTTTCAGGAGTGAGCCAGGCCGATGTCGCTGCTCGCCAGATTCAGCCTCGCCAACCGAGGGCTGGTCGCCCTCATCGCGGTGGTGATTACGGCGTTCGGAGCGTTCGCCGTGCCGTCGCTGAAGCAGCAACTGCTGCCGTCGCTCGAGTTCCCGGCCGCGTTCATCGTGGCGTCCTACCCCGGTGCCGGTCCCGAGATCGTCGAGTCGCAGGTGACCGAGCCGATCGAGAACGCCCTGCAGGGCCTCCCCGGGCTGGACAAGGTCACCTCCACGTCCCGCGAGGGGTCGGCCACGATCCAGGTGCAGTACGAGTTCGGCACCGACCTGGACGACGTGGTCAACAAGATGCAGACCGCGCTGAGCCGGATCGACGCCCAGCTGCCGGAGAGCGTCGACCCGCAGGTCATCGCGGGGAGCACCGACGACCTGCCGGCGGTGGTGCTGGCCGCGGCCGGCGGCGCCGACGAGCGGGCGCTCGCCGAGAAGCTGCGCGCGACGGTGGTGCCGGAGCTGGAGGGCATCGAGGGAGTCCGCACGGTCGAGGTGACCGGGACCCGCGACGACGTTGTGGTGGTCACCCCGGATCAGGCGAAGCTGGCTGCGGCGAAGGTCCAGCCGACCGCGATCGGCGCGGCGTTGAAGACCAACGGCGTGTCGGTGCCGGCCGGCGCGGTGACCGACGGCGGCCTGGCCCTTCCGGTGCAGGTCGGGACGCCGGTCGCGACTTTGGACGACCTGCGCGGCATCATCATCGCGCCCGGCGCGGCCCCGGTCCGTCTCGGTGACGTGGCGACGGTCGAGCAGCAGCTCGCCCCGGCGACCGCGATCACCCGGACCAACGGCAAGGACAGCCTCGGCATCGCCGTCACCGCGGCGCCGGACGGCAACGCGGTGGAGATCTCCCACGAGATCCAGGACCGGCTGGCCGAGCTGAAGGACGCGTCCGGCGCGGAGCTGACGGTGGTCTTCGACCAGGCGCCGTTCGTGGAGAAGTCGATCAAGTCGTTGACCACCGAGGGCCTGCTGGGCCTGCTGATGGCGGTCATCGTCATCCTGGTCTTCCTGCTGTCGGTGCGTTCGACAGTGGTCACCGCGGTCTCCATCCCGCTCTCCGTGCTGGTGGCGCTGCTCGCCCTGTGGATCGGCGACTACTCGCTCAACCTGCTCACCCTCGGCGCGTTGACCATCGCGGTCGGCCGGGTGGTGGACGACTCGATCGTGGTGTTGGAGAACATCAAACGACACCTGGAGTACGGCGAGGAGAAGCGCCAGGCGATCATCACCGGCGTCCGCGAGGTGGCTGGCGCGGTGACCGCGTCCACGCTCACGACGGTGGCGGTGTTCGCGCCGATCGCGCTGGTCGGCGGGTTCGTCGGGCAGCTCTTCGCGCCGTTCGCGATCACGGTGACGGTGGCGCTGCTCGCCTCGCTGCTCGTCTCGCTGACGGTGATCCCGGTGCTGGCGTACTGGTTCCTCAAGCCGCGCGGCGGCACCGTCGACGACGACGCGGTGCGCCGCGACGCCGAGGAGAAGGAGCTGCGCAGCCCGTTGCAGCGGGCGTACCTGCCGGTGATCGGGTTCGCCACCCGCAAGCGGTCGACCCGCTGGATCACCGTCGGGCTCGGCCTGCTGGTGCTCTTCGGCACCTTCGGGTTGGCGCAGAAGCTGGAGACGAACTTCCTGGACGACTCCGGTCAGGACACGCTCAGCTTCCGGCAGGAGCTGCCGGCCGGCAGTGGCCTGGCCGCCACCGACGCGGCGGCGAAGCAGGTCGAGGCGGTCCTCGGGAGGGTCGGCGGGGTCGAGACTTACCAGGTGACCGCCGGTGGCGGCGTCAACCCGTGGGCGGGCGGCGGGGGCAACAACGTTGCGAGCTGGTCGTTGGCTCTCGACGGCGACACCGACGCCAAGCAGGTCCGTGAGGAGCTGCGCCGGGAGTTTGACAAGATCGGCACCAGCCTGGGTGAGGTCAGCTTCGGCGGTGGCCAGGACGCGTCGACCAGCCAGCTGGAGGTGGTCGTCCAGGCCAGTGACCCGGAGGTGCTGACCCGCGCCGCCGAGGCGGCCCGGACGGCGATGGCCGGTGTCCCGGACGTCGAGGACGTCACCACGAGCCTCGCCGAGCGGGTGCCGAGGGTCGACGTGACCGTCGACCGGGTCGCCGCCGGCCGGGTCGGCCTCACCGAGGCCGCCGTGGGTCAGCTCGTGTCGCAGGCGTTCCGTGGCGCTCCGCTGGGGCAGGTGGCGCTCGACGGCCGCCAGCAGGACGTGGTGCTGCGGCTGAGCGCGGCCGCCCCGGTGTCGCTGGAGCAGTTGCGGGCGCTTCCGGTCGGGCCGGTGAAGCTGGACGACATCGCGGACGTCACCCAGGCCGAGGGGCCGCAGCAGGTCACGCGGATCGACGGTGAGCGCAGCGTCTCGGTGACCGGCGCCGCGACCGGTTCGAACCTGGGTGCGACCACCAAGGAGTTGCAGAAGCGGCTCGACGGCATCGACGTGCCGGGGGCGAGCTTCACCGTCGGTGGGGTCAGCGCCGATCAGGCGGATGCCTTCGGCGACCTGGGCCTGGCGGTGCTGGCCGCCATCGCGATCGTGTTCCTGATCATGGTGGCCACGTTCCGGAGCCTCACCCAGGCGTTGATCCTGCTGATCTCCATCCCCTTCGCGTCGACCGGCGCGATCGGTCTGCTCCTGGCCACCGGGACGCCGCTGGGCGTGCCGGCGCTGATCGGTGTGCTGATGCTCGTCGGCATCGTGGTGACCAACGCGATCGTGCTGCTCGATCTGATCAATCAGTACCGGGCGCAGGGCATGGGGATCCGGGAGGCGGTGGTCGAGGGTGGCCGGCGTCGGCTGCGCCCGATCCTGATGACCGCGGTCGCGACGATCTTCGCGTTGCTGCCGATGGCCCTCGGGTTGACCGGCGAGGGCGGCTTCATCTCGCAGCCCCTGGCGGTCGTGGTGATCGGCGGCCTGCTCAGCTCGACGCTGTTGACGCTGATCCTGGTGCCGACGCTCTACACGATGGTGGAGCGCACCAAGGAGTCGCTGCGGGAGCGTCGTCGTCGGCGGCGATCCGGTGACCCGGCGGTGACCGGGCCGACCGGGTCGGAGGGCGTCGAGCCGGACGGCCCGAACCAGGTGGCCGTGCCGACGGGCGCACCGGTGTCGACGCCGGCCGACGGCACGCAGCCGGCGGCGGCACGCCCCGCCCCATCGGGCGCGCTGGTGGACGGCACGGACCAGTTCGAGGTGCTGCGGCTGCCCCGCAGCCGCACCTCGCCGCTGCCCCCGTCCGAGCCGACCGAGTAGTCGGACGACAACCCGGAACGCCCCCGGCAGGCTCGCCTGCCGGGGGCGTTCGGCTGCGCCGCCGCGGACACTCCGATCGGCCGACGGGTGCTGCACTTTGCGTTACATCTTGCATACTCCAGGTAGGCATGGCGAGGTGTCGGCGAGCGGGGCGGGTGGATGACCGAGAGCGCGCACGGGTGGTCCCGGCGCGATCTGCTGCGCCGGGGGGCTCTGGTGGTGACCGGGGCGGCCGCCGGGGCGGGCGCCACCGACGCCTGGCTCACCCATCGGCGGCTGCCGCTCGCCGGCGGCCCGGCCAGCGCCACGGTCGGCAACGGGCCGCAGAACGTCGGCTCCGGCGCGGTGCCGGTCATCTGGTCGGGGCCGACCACGCAGCGGCTGGTCGCGCTCACCTTCGACGACGGGCCGGCGCCACAGTGGACGCCCATGGTGCTGGACACCCTCGCCCAGCACCGGGTGCCCGCGACGTTCTTCCTGGTCGGCGCTCAGGCCAGGAAACACGCCGACCTCGTACGCGACAGGCTCGGCGAGCACGAGGTGGGCAACCACAGCTGGGCGCACCGGGACCTCGCCCGGCTGGACGCCGCCGCGGCGTACGACGACCTGCACCGCAGCCACGACGCGATCGCCGAGGTGACCGGCAGGCCGCCGAGGCTGGTCCGCCCGCCGTACGGCCACCTGGGTGGTGCGGTGCTGCACGCGGCATCCCGGTTGAACTACCGGCTGGTGCTCTGGTCGTTGCAGATGGTGGAGCGGGAGTTTCCCGACGACCCGGCCGGCCACGCCCGGCGGATCGTGGCCACCGTCCGGCCGGGGACCATCGTGCTCGGGCACGACGTCGGTGACCGGAGACGTCTGGTCGCGCTGCACGGCCTCCCCGACATGATCGCCGGGCTGCGGGCGCGTGGCTACACCTTCGTCACCGTCTCGGCGCTGCTGGGACCCGGTGTAGCCCCCGCACCGACCGGGTAGGGTCCCGCTCCGTGGCGTCCACCCTCGCGGTCCTTACCGGCAATCGGAGCTTTCGCAATCTCTTCCTCGCCGAGCTGGTGGTCTTCGGCGCTGACTGGTTCGTCATGGTGCCGCTGCTGGTGCTGCTGCCGCAGCTGACCGGCAGCGGGGTCTGGGGTGCCCTGGTGCTGGCGGTGGACACCGGCATCGTGGCGCTGCTGCTGCCGTACACCGGCACGATCGCCGACCGCTTCGACCGGCGGAAGATCATGATCACCGCGAACGTGGCCGCGCTGGCCGGCGTGCTGCTGCTCCTCGGCGTGCGCGACCGCGGTACGGCGTGGTTGGCGCTGGTGGCGATCGGTGCCGTCGCGGTCGCCAAGGCGTTCTACTCGCCGGCCGCCCAGGCCGCGCTCCCCAACGTGCTGGAGCCGCACGAGCTGGCCGCCGGTAACGCCGTGGCCGGCTCGGCCTGGGGCACCATGACTGTGGTGGGCGCCTCGCTGGGCGGTGTGCTCAGCTCGGCTGCCGGCCCGTACGCCTGCTTCTGGGTGGCGGCGGTCGGCCTGGCGCTGGCCGCGGGCCTCGCCACCCGGATCCGCCGGCCGTTGCAGGCGGCCCGCGACCCGGAGCTGCCGGCGCAGCGGACCTGGTCGGCGGTCCGCGAGGCGCTCGGCTACATCGGGCACCGGCCGCGGGTGCTGGCGCTGGTCACGGTCAAGTCGGCGGTCGGCCTGGGCAACGGCGTGCTGACCGTGTTTCCGCTGCTCGCAGGCGTCTACGGGGTCGGTTCGCTGGGCGCCGGCCTGCTCTTCGCGGTCCGCGGAGCCGGCGCCCTGGTCGGCCCGATCCTGATGCGGCGGGTGTTGACCAACCGGTCCTGGCTGCTGCCCGGGCTCGCGCTGTCCATGTCGCTCTACGGCCTGGCCTACCTGGGTACGTCGGTGGTGCGCTGGTTCCCGCTGGTGCTGCTGCTGGTCTTCGTGGCGCACTTCGCGGGCGGCAGCAACTGGGTGATGTCGAACTTCGCCCTTCAGGGCGAGGTGCCGGACCGGCTGCGCGGGCGTGTCTTCGCCACCGACATGATGCTCGCGACGCTGGCCATCTCGGTGAGCCAACTGGCGGTGGCCCTGGTGGTGGACGTGGTGGACGAACGGGTGGTGCTGGCCGGCTGCGGACTGGTCACCCTCGTGTACGCGGTCGGCTGGCGGATCGCCACCCGCCGGCTGTCGCTGACCGACCCGGTCGCCGAGCCGGTCGGCGACCCGGCCGGCTGAGACCCGCGGCCGGCCGCGTTGGAGATCGGCCCGGATACGACACCGGTATCCGAGCCAATCTCCGCCTTGCCGGACCGCCGCCTGGACTCCGCCTCGACTCGACCGAGGACTTTGACACACGCCCTAGCATGAGCGCGTGCCGACGAACTTCACCGCCGGGCCGGTCCGGGTCCGGGTCCCCGCGACCAGTGCCAACCTCGGTCCGGGCTTCGACGCGCTGGGGCTCGCCCTCGGGCTCTACGACGACCTGGCCGCCGAGGTCGCGGCCGCCGGGGTCCGGGTGACGGTCACCGGCCAGGGCGCCGGTGAGCTGCCGGACGACGATCGGCACCTGGTGGTGCGGGCCATGCGTGCCACCTTCGACGTTCTCGGCGCGCAGCCCGCGGGCCTGAGCGTCAAGTGCGTCAATCGGATCCCGCAGGCGCGCGGCCTGGGCTCGTCGTCGGCCGCCATCGTCGCCGGGGTGCTGCTGGCCCGTGCCCTGGTCGCCGACGGCGAGCACCGGCTGGACGAGCCCGGCGTGCTCCGGCTGGCCGCCGACATCGAGGGCCATCCGGACAACGTCGCTCCGTGCCTGCTCGGCGGTTTCACGGTGGCCTGGTCCGAGCCGGGCGGCGCTCGCGCGGTGTCCCTGCCGGTCGCGGCCGGCGTACGACCCACGGTTTTCGTGCCGGCCGAGCGCGGCCTGACCGCTACCGCGCGGGCGGCGCTGCCGGCCACCGTGCCCCACGCCGACGCCGCGTTGACCGCCGGGCGGGCGGCGCTGCTGGTGCACGCGCTCACCACCGACCCGGCGCTGTTGCTGCCGGCCACCGTCGACCGCCTCCACCAGGATTACCGGGCAGCCGGGATGCCGGGCACATCGGCCCTGGTCAGCGAGTTGCGAGCGGCGGGTGTGGCGGCTGTGGTCAGTGGGGCGGGGCCGAGCGTGCTGGCGCTCAGCGCGCCTCCGCCGAGCCTCGACGCGGGAACAGACTGGCAGATCTGGCAGTTACCGATAGACGTCAGCGGCGCCCGGGTCGCCCGGGGTAGACTTGGACACGCCGAGCGGGACCCTGTTGCCGCAGGTCGGAAGAGTTGATTACGCTCTAGACCTAGCACAGCCGCGAAGCACGCGATCTCCTGCGGGGCGGCGCACCCCCGAAGCTCTCGGCGGTCAGCCCGTCACCCCTGCCAAGGCCCACGCCGCACCGCAGTTTCCACAGGTCGCCGCAGACGGCGAGACCTGCTCACCGACGTTTGGTGGGTCGGGAAACCACCGGCTGCTGTGTCACAGACTCCCGCGACGCGTCCTTGCGAGGCGGGTGCACCGAGGCCGCCCGGCCACCTGAGCTCCGACTCCGGGCAGTCCCGGCCTTATCGAGGGAAGGAATCCATTGAGCGACACCACCGACGTGACGTCGGATGTTTCCAACGTCGCTGGCGATGCCACCGCTGCCGCTCCCGCCCGTCGTCGGCGCAGCGGCACCGGTCTGTCGGCGATGCTGCTGCCAGAGCTGCAGAGCCTGGCTGCGTCGCTCGGCATCTCCGGCACGGCTCGCATGCGCAAGGGTGAGCTGATCGCCGCGATCTCCGAGCGGCAGGGCGGCAACGCCGCCGGGACCCCTCGACCGCGAGCCGAGGTCGCGGCTGCGGCCGCTCCGGCCCGTGAGGAGGTGCGGGAGACCGTGGATCGCCCGGCGGCCGAGAGCCGCAGCACCGACCAGACGCCGGCCGAGCCGGCTACCGCGACCGAGGGCCGTGGCCGTACCCGGCGCAGCCGGACCGCCCCGGCCGAGTCCCGTACCGCCGAGGCCGGCACCTCTGAGCCGCGCGCCGCGGAGGCGCGTTCCTCCGAGGTCCGTTCCTCTGAGGTCCGTTCCGCTGAGGCCCGCACCGACGAGGTGGAGGCCGGCGAGCGGTCCGACCGTGGCGAGAACCGCCGCGACCGTGCCGAGCGCAGCGACCGTGCCGAGCGCTCCGACCGCGGTGAGCGGGCCGAGCGCAACGATCGGGGCGAGCGCAACGATCGGGGCGAGCGTGCCGACCGTGGTGAGCGGGCCGAGCGCAACGACCGGGGTGACCGCAACGATCGCGGTGAGCGCAACGATCGCGGTGAGCGGGCCGAGCGCAACGATCGGGGCGAGCGTGCCGACCGTGGTGAGCGGGCCGAGCGCAACGACCGGGGCGAGCGCGCTGAGCGCGCCGAGCGGGGCGACCGCATCGACCGGGGCGAGCGCGCCGAGCGCACCGACCGTTCGGAGCGCGCCGACCGCAACGACCGCGGCCAGCGTGTCGAGCGGGACAACGACGACGACGACGGTGAGGGCGGCGGTCGGCGTGGCCGGCGCAGCCGCTTCCGGGACCGTCGGCGCGGCCGTGGCGAGCGGGCGGAGACCGGTGGTGACACCGGTGGCCGTGAGCCGCAGGTCGGCGAGGACGACGTGCTCGTCCCCGTGGCCGGCATCATCGACGTGCTCGACAACTACGCCTTCGTGCGGACGACCGGTTACCTGGCCGGCCCGAACGACGTGTACGTCTCGATGTCCCAGATCAAGAAGTACGGTCTGCGCCGCGGTGACGCGATCACCGGCGCGGTGCGTGCGGCCCGCGAGGTCGGCAACACCGGTGACCAGCGGCGGGACAAGTACAACCCGCTGATGCGGCTGGACACGATCAACGGGATGGAGCCGGACGAGGCGCGGCGGCGGCCGGAGTTCTACAAGCTCACGCCGCTCTACCCGCAGGAGCGCCTGCGGCTGGAGACCGAGCCGCACATCCTGACCACCCGGGTCATCGACCTGGTCATGCCGATCGGCAAGGGCCAGCGGGCGCTCATCCAGTCGCCGCCGAAGGCGGGTAAGACGATGGTGCTCCAGGCGATCGCGAACGCGATCACCCGGAACAACCCGGAGTGCCACCTCATGGTGGTGCTGGTCGACGAGCGGCCCGAAGAGGTCACCGACATGCAGCGGTCGATCAAGGGCGAGGTCATCGCGGCCACGTTCGACCGTCCGCCGCAGGACCACACGACGGTGGCGGAGCTGGCCATCGAGCGGGCCAAGCGCCTGGTCGAGCTGGGTCACGACGTCGTCGTGCTGCTCGACTCGGTGACCCGGCTCGGTCGGTCGTACAACCTGGCGGCGCCGGCCAGCGGCCGGATCATGTCGGGTGGTATCGACTCCACCGCGCTCTACCCGCCGAAGCGCTTCCTCGGCGCGGCCCGCAACATCGAGAACGGCGGGTCGCTGACCATCATCGCCACGGCGCTGGTGGAGACCGGGTCCATGGCGGACACGGTCATCTTCGAGGAGTTCAAGGGCACCGGCAACGCCGAGTTGAAGCTGGACCGGAAGATCGCCGACAAGCGCACCTTCCCGGCTATCGACATCAACCCGTCCGGCACCCGGAAGGAAGAGGTCCTGCTCGCGCCCGAGGAGCTGGCCATCATCCACAAGCTCCGCAAGGTGCTGCACTCGCTGGACTCGCAGGCGGCGATGGATCTCCTGCTGGACCGGCTCAAGCAGTCCCGCACCAACATCGAGTTCCTGATGCAGATCGCGAAGTCGACGCCGGGGGAGTAACCGTTCCCGGTTGACCGACGACGAAGGGGCACGGCCATAGCGGCCGTGCCCCTTCGTCGTGTCCGCCCATCGTCCTTTGCTCTGCTTCAACCGGCGCAACACTTCGGGGCGCTTTGTGTTGCGTCCGTTGAAGCAGAGCAAAGGGGAACGAGAGGGAGCGGCCGGCCCTGCTCGCACGCCACCAGAGGGGGTTCAGCGGGGAGCCAGGAGCCGGGGTTGGCGGAATTTTCCTTCGGTTCAGTCGACAGGTCTTGAAACTTCTATTCACTGCCGGGTTGACTGTCGTCCATGCGTACCCGCAGACGATCCGCCCGTCGCACCGGTGTCCTGCTGCTGACGCCGCTGCTCGCCCTGGCCGTGTCGCCGCCGGCCACCGCCGCGCCGCCGGCACCGTCGGTGGCCACCCGGCCCGTGGCGTCGCCGCCCGCGCTCCCGGCCACCGCCGCCGAGGACGCACCGGCCGCGTCGTCCCACCCGGCCGACTCGGTCAGCCTCGCCGCCGACCCGACCGCCGCGACCGCCCCGACCGCCGCCGCTGGCGGACTGGAGCCGGCCGGCGGCCTGGAGACCACGAAGGCCACCCGTCCGGTCGCGCCGGGCGTGCAGCTCACCTCCTTCGACAGGTACGACGCCGATGGCTGGCTGCGCGCCGACGCGCTCACCACCGACCTGGCCGGCGGGTCCACGGTCGACTACGTCAACTCCGGCGCGGTCAGCCGGGCCGAGCCGCTGCGCAAGGCGGTGGACGACTCGCGGGCGGTCGCCGCGGTCAACGGCGACTTCTTCGACATCAACAACTCCGGGGCCGCGCAGGGCGTCGGCATCCGCGACGGCGAGCTGATCCAGTCGGCGGTCGGCGGTCACCGCAACGCCGTGGCGGTCACCGCCACCGGAATCGGTCGCGTGGTCGAGGTGAACTTCGACGGCAGCGCCACCCTGCCCACCGGGCCGGTGGCGCTGACCCAGTTCAACAACATGGTGCAGGCCGACGGCATCGGCGCGTTCACCGAGCTGTGGGGGACGTACTCCCGGCAGCGTGCCGTGGAGGGCGCGGCCCGGGTGGTCGAGGTGACAGTGACCGGCGGCCGGGTGGCCGCGGTGGCCGGCGTGGCCGGCAGCGGCCCGGTCGTCGCCGGCAGCACGGTGCTGCTCGGCCGCGACGCCGGCGCGGACGCGCTGGGCGGGCTGCACGTCGGTGACCCGGTCCCGGTGACCTGGCGGCCGAAGTCGTCCGACGGGAGCGCCCTGCACGCGGCGGTCGGAGGTGGCAACGTCCTGGTCCGCGACGGCGTCGTGCAGAGCATCGCCGATGCGACCCTCGCCCCGCGTACGGCGGTCGGGTTCAGCGCCGACGGCCAGAAAATGATCATGCTGACCGTGGACGGCCGGCAGGTCGACAGCCGCGGCGTGACGCAGACCGAGATGGGCCGGATGATGGCCGAGCTGGGCGCCCGGGACGCGCTCAACCTCGACGGTGGCGGATCGTCGACGCTGCTGGCCCGGGAGCCGGGCGCGTCGGCCGTGCAGGTGGAGAACGGCCCCTCCGACGGCAGCGAACGGGCGGTGCCCAACGGCCTGGCCATCTACGCGCCGAAGGGCAGCGGCCGGCTCACCGGCTACTGGGTCGAGACGTCCAGCGATCCCACCGCCGCCCCGGGCGTCTCGCCGGTGCGCGGTGGCCGGCCCGACCGGGTCTTCCCCGGGCTGACCCGCACCCTCACCGCGGCCGGCTACGACGAGACGTACGGCCCGGCCGCAGGTGCGCCCACCTGGCGGGCCACCCCGGCGGCCCGGGGCCGCATCGACCGTGACGGGGTCTTCCACGCCGGCACGCCGGGAGCCAGCACGGTCACCGCCGCACGGGGTCGGGCGACCGGCTCGCTGGGCCTCACAGTCCTGGGCCCGCTGACCCGGCTCGGCACCACGGTGCCACGGATCGGGCTGACCGGCCAGGACGGCAACGCCCTGGTCGGGGTGGTCGGCTACGACGCCGAGGGCAACACCGCGCCGATCGAGCCGGCGGACCTCACCCTCGACTACGACCACGACCTGCTGCGGATCGCCCCGAGCCGGGACGGCAACCTCACCGTCACCGCGCTGCGCGACACCGGCTCCGCCCTGGTGACCGTCCGCGTCGGACGGACGAGCACCGTCCTGCCGGTCACGGTCGGGCTGACCGACGTGCCGGTCGCCGGCTTCGACGACGCGGCGTCCTGGCGGTTCAGCCAGGCCCGCGCCAGCGGCTCGGTCGCGCCGGCGCCAGGTCACACCGGCACCGGCCTGAAGATGTCGTACGACTTCAGCCAGTCCACCGGCACCCGGGCCGCGTACGCCGACCCGCCGGCCTGGATCGAGGTGCCCGGCCAGCCGCAGGCCTTCGGCATGTGGATCCACGGCAACGGCACCGGGGAGTGGCCGAGCCTGCACCTGCACGACGCGCAGGACACCCAGCACGTGCTGCGCGGCCCGCTGATCACCTGGACCGGCTGGCGGTACGTGGAGTTCGCGGTGCCGGCCGGGGTGCAGTACCCGGTACGGGTGCGCCGCTTCTACGTGGCCGAGACCAACGCCGCCGCGCAGTACACCAGCGAAGTGATCATCGATGACCTGGTGGCGAAGGTGCCGCCGACGGTCGACGTGCCGGCGGCGGCCCCGCGCACCGACCGGGTGGTGGTCCGCGACGGCACGGTGGACGGCGCGCCCTGGCGGTTCGCGGTGCTCTCCGACGCCCAGTTCGTCGCCGCCGACCCGGACAGCGACCTGGTCGCCCAGGCCCGGCGGACGCTGCGCGAGGTGAAGGCCGCCCGGCCGGACTTCCTGCTGATCAACGGTGACTTCGTGGACACGGCCTATCCGGCCGACTTCGCGCTGGCCCGGCGCATCCTCGACGAGGAGCTGGGCGACGCGCTGCCCTGGTACTACGTCCCCGGCAACCACGAGATCATGGGTGCCCCGATCAGCAACTTCGAGGCCGCGTTCGGCGCCACCTCGCGGGTGTTCGACCACGCCGGCACCCGGTTCGTCACGCTGAACTCGTCCACCGGGACGCTGCGTGGTGGCGGCTTCGACCAGGTGCGGATGCTGCGCGAGACGCTGGACGCGGCGGCCGCCGACCCGCGCGTCGGCTCGGTCGTCGTCCTGCACCACCACCCGGCGCGTGACCCGAGCCCGGCGCAGGCCAGCCAGCTCGGCGACCGCAAGGAGGCGGCGCTGCTGGAGCAGTGGCTGGCCGACTTCCAGCACCGCACCGGCAAGGGCGCGCTGTTCGTGGGCGGGCACGTCGGCACCTTTCACGCCGACCGGGTCGACGGGGTGCCCTACGTGATCAACGGCAACTCGGGCAAGACGCCGTCGACCCCCGCCGACCAGGGCGGCTTCACCGGCTGGACGGAGTTCGGTGTGGACCCGGTCACCCCGGCCGAGGCCGACCGGGCCCGTCGCGACCCGTTCGCCGAGGGGCCCCGCTGGGTGGACGCGGAGTTCCACGCGCACACCGACCGGCTGACGCTCGCCGCACCGGCCAACGTCGCGGTCGGCGCCCCGGCGGCGGTCACCGCCACGCTCACCCAGCCCGGCGGCCGTACGGTCCCGGTGGCCGCTCCCGTCAGCGCCGACTGGACCGCCTCGCCGAACCTGCACATCGGCTCGGCGGCCGGCGTGCGCCCGTGGCACACCGCCCGCTTCGACCCCGCCACCGGCACCCTGACCGCACTGCGCCCCGGCGCACCCGTACGCCTGAGCGTCACCGTCAACACCATCCGCGCCGAAGCCACCATCTCGCTCATCCGGTGAGCGCCTAGCAGGGCCCTTCCCCGCCGAAGGGCCCTGCTCGCGCTCAGAAGTCGCCGTCGGCCACCTGGAAGACGGTGAGGCCGAGGGCTCGCCACATCTGCACCACCTGGACGCGGTCGTCGAAGACGCCGGCCACCCGGTAACGGTCCCGGATCTCCCGGTCGTAGATCTCCCGCTTCACGATCGAGTCCTTCCGGGAGTCGCCGACGGCCCGCAGGTGCAGGCCGAGGTAGGGGACCCGGACGTGCCGGGCCAGCCACGCCTCGGTGGCCGCGCGGGCGGAGGCGTCCCTCCCGGAGCAGAAGACCACCCCGTACCCGGCCGCGTGCATCGCCCGGACCGCCGCGATCACCGCCGTGTTCGGCTCGTCCTCGCCCACCCGGGTCATGTCGTACGGGCTGCGGGACACGGCCAGCGCGACGGTGCCGTCGATGTCCACCAGGACGATCTCGGGTGGCTCGGTCGACGGCGGGTGCACGACGGCGGGGCGCCCGGTGCGGGCCTGCGGCACCGGCAACGGCAGGGTCCGCCCCTCGAGGTACCGCTCGTGCAGCCGACGGATGGCCTCGGCCCCGACCTGTTCGGCCGCCGGGCGGGCGGCGTCGCGGCGCAGGCATTCGGCAAGCGGCACGTCGGTGAAGTCGTGCACCTCGAAATCCGCGCCGTGGCGGACGGCCAACTCGGCCCAGTCGCGCAGCGTCCGCGAGCGCAGGTTGGTGTCGTCCACGCAGACGTCCGCCCGGGCCCGCAGCAACGCCTCGACCTGGGCCCGCTGTACGACGGTCACCTGGGCCTCGGCCCACTGGGTGAAGAGCCGCTCGCCGTGCAGCATCCGGCGCAGGTCGTCCCGGTTGACCCGGACGACGGACGGCTGAAGCGTGCGGGCGAACGTCGTCTTGCCCGAGGCGGGCAGTCCCCGGGTGGCGATCAGGCGGGTCATCGGCGGCGCACCTTCGGCTCGGCGTGCGTACCCCCGGCGGGGTACCCGGCGGTGGTCCGCCGGGTGGGCGAATGCCCTGTCGGGCGGTGGGAATGCGGACGGGGAGGCACGTGTTGACGATGCCGGACGAGGTGTGCGGCCCGCTTACCGGGTCGGCTCCGGCCCATGGCACACTGGTCAATCGGCCACCGGTTCCGGTTCACGCCCGAGCCCGTCGCGTACGGCGCGACGAGCGATGACGGCGACCCGGCGACCACCAACGAGAGGACCGAGGCGAGATGAAGGCAAACATCCACCCGGAGTACGTGACCACCGAGGTCAGCTGCTCCTGTGGCAACACGTTCACGACCCGCAGCACCGCCAAGGGCGGGGCGATCCACGTCGAGACCTGCAGCGCCTGCCACCCGTTCTACACCGGTAAGCAGCGCGTTCTCGACACCGCCGGCCGGGTCGCGAAGTTCCAGCAGAAGTACGCCAAGGTTCAGGCCAAGAAGGCCAAGTAACTCCCCGTTCGGCGCCCGCGTCCGTTTTTCC
>NZ_JBFAPG010000012.1:0-32780 GCF_040675595.1 Micromonospora sp. NPDC049580 | reverse complement strand
ATCGACCTGGGGGGCCGCGCGGGCTGGGGCGAGTTGGCTGAGCTGCGGGGGTTCGGTCCCGGCCGTGAGCATATCGTGGCGGTACGACCCACCGCGGCCCGGTGAGCGCTGTCGCACCCGGCGAATGCCGGGCCGCCGCCCCTTCCGAGCCCCGGTGCGTCGTACCGCGACGATAGGCTCACGGCCGTGACCGAACCCGCGCAGCTCAGCCACGTCGACCGTGCCGGCGCGGCCCGCATGGTCGATGTCTCCGCCAAGCCGGTGACCGGCCGGGTGGCCGTCGCGGCGGGCCGTTTGCGCACCACGCCCGAGGTCGTCGACCTGCTGCACCGCGACGGGTTGCCCAAGGGTGACGCGCTGGCGGTCGGCCGGCTCGCCGGCATCATGGGGGCCAAGCGCACTCCGGAGCTGATCCCGCTCTGCCACCCGATCGCCCTGCACGGTGTCACCGTCGACCTGCGGCTGACCGCGGACACCGTGGAGATCACCGCCACCGCTCGCACGGCGGACCGGACGGGAGTCGAGATGGAGGCGCTCACCGCGGTCGCGGTCGCCGGCCTGGCGCTGATCGACATGGTCAAGGCGGTCGATCCGGCGGCCTCGGTGGAGGCGGTCCGGGTGCTGCGCAAGGAGGGCGGCAAGACCGGCGAGTGGGTCCGGCCGGAGAATCGGCCGTGATCCAGGCCCGGGTGATCGTGGCGTCCAACCGGGCCGCGGCCGGCGTCTACGCCGACACCAGCGGCCCGCTGCTCGTCGCCGGCCTACGCGAGTTGGGCTGTCAGGTCGACGAGCCGGTGGTGGTGCCCGACGGCGAGCCGGTCGGCGCCGCCCTGCGGGACGCCCTCGGCGACGGTGTCGACGTGGTGCTGACCAGCGGCGGCACCGGGATCACCCCGTCCGACCGGACGCCGGATGTGACCCGGGCTCTGTTGGACTACGAGATCCCCGGCATCGCCGAGGCGATCCGGTCGCACAGTCGCGAGCGGGTGCCCACCTCGGTCCTGTCCCGGGGCCTGGCCGGGGTGGCCGGCCGGATGCTGGTGGTCAACCTGCCCGGCTCGACCGGCGGCGCCCGGGACGGGTTGGCCGTGCTCGGGCCGATCCTCGGCCACGCCGTCGACCAGCTTCGCGGCGGCGACCACTGATCGGTCCGCGCCGGCGACCACCGGCCGGTCCGCGCCCAGGCCCGGCGGGCGTCGGTCCGCCCCGATAGGCTCGGTCGGTGAGCACGGAAACCGCACCAACCGCGGGCCGGGTCGCCGCGCCCCCGCCGGCAGGGTGGGAGGAGGCACGGTCCCGGGTGTACGCGGTGGGTCTGGCCGCCGCGCTGCCTGCCGTCGCCCGGCCGTTGGTCGACACCGACGGGCTGACCCTGGCTGAGCCGCTGACCACCCGCACCGACCTGCCCGCGTTCCCCACCTCCAGCGTGGACGGCTGGGCGGTGCGCGGCACCGGGCCGTGGCGCGTCGTCGGGCGGGTGCTGGCCGGCAACACCCCCACGCCACTCGCCGAGGACGGCACGACCGTCGAGATCGCGACCGGGGCCATGGTGCCCGAGGGCGCCACCGCCGTGCTGCGCATCGAGGAGTCCACCGTCACGGGCGGCCTGGTCAGCGGCACGCCCCGGCCGACGCCGGAGTGGCGGCAGCCGGGCGAGGAGGCGTACGCCGATGAGGAGCTTCTGCCGGTCGGCACGCCGGTCGACCCGGCGGTGATCGGCCTGGCCGCCTCCTGCGGGCACGACACGCTGCGGGTCCGGCGGGCGCCGCGCGCCGCGCTGCTGGTCTTCGGTGACGAGTTGCTCACGGCTGGTCCGCCCGGGGCGGGCCGGGTGCGCGACGCGCTGGGCCCGGCGGTGCCCGCATGGCTACGCCGGTACGGCTGCCACGTCCGCCCGTCGGACGTGGTGGGCCCGGTCGCCGACACGCTGCCCGCGCACGTGGCGGCGGTGCGCGCGGCGCTGACCAGCGCCGACCTGGTCTGCACCACCGGTGGCACGATGCACGGCCCGGTCGACCACCTGCATCCGACCCTGGAGGCGCTGGGCGCCGACTACGTGGTCAACACGGTGGCGGTCCGGCCCGGCTTCCCGATGCTGCTGGCCCGGCTGGCCGATCACGACGGGCGGGTCCGGTTCGTCGCCGGCCTGCCGGGCAACCCGCAGTCCGCCATCGTCGCGCTGGTGTCACTGGTCGCGCCGCTGCTCGCCGGGCTCCAGGGTCGCTCGATGCCGGTGTTGCCCCAGGCCACGCTGGCCGAGGCGGTGCCCGGGCGCGGCGACCACACCCATCTCGCGTTGGTCCGCCTGGACCGGGCCGCCGGCACGGCGTACCCGGTGCGGCACGTCGGGTCGGCGATGCTGCGCGGGCTCGCGGGCGCTGACGGGTTCGCCGTCATCCGACCGGGCACCAACGGTGCGCAGGGTGATCGGGTGCCGATCGTGCCGTTGCCGCTGATGCCCGGGGAGCGGGCGTCGTGACCGCGCCGGCGATCACCGTCGTCGAGGTCACCGACCAGCCCCTCGACCTCGCCGCGCACGAGGCGGCGGTGGCCGACCGCCGGGCCGGCGCGGTCGTCTCCTTCCAGGGCGTCGTACGCGACCACGACCACGGGCGTCCGGTGGTCAGCCTGGAGTACGAGGGGCACCCGAGCGCCGCGCAGGTGCTGCGCGAGGTGGCTGCCGAGATCGCCGCCGATCCCGACGTCTACGCGGTGGCCGTCTCGCACCGGGTCGGGCCGCTGGCCATCGGTGACGTGGCGCTGGTCGCCGCGGTGAGCACCGCGCACCGCGCCGCGGCCTTCGCGGCCTGCGCCCGGCTGGTCGACGAGGCCAAGGCCCGGTTGCCGATCTGGAAACGGCAGGTCTTCGCCGACGGCACCGAGGAATGGGTCAACTGTCCCTGACCGCTCAGCGGCGGCCGTTGACCAGTACGGCCCGAGCGAGCCGTTCGCCGTAGAACGCCGGCTCGGCGCCGGGCCGCCAGGGCAGCGCCGCGACCAGCACGATCAGCGCGAGGGCCAGCGAGTTCTCCATCAGCGCCCCGAACAGACCGTCCTGGTAGTGCGACACCTCCGGCAGTTGGTGCTCGTACGGCCAGATGGGCGAGATCAGGAAGAGCAGGTAGAGGCCGACGGCGGCGACGCCGTGCCGGAACCCGGTCAGCGTGGGATACCAGATCGGCGGGCGAAGACCGTTGAGCCCGCTCAGGCCACCGAATGCGGCGCCCTGGCCGGTGCGCTGCCCCAGACCCCTGCTCGCTTCCCGTCGACGGACGGCGGCGTCGGCCAGCACGATGATCGCCGGGATCACCCAGATGAGGTGGTGCGTCCAGGAGATCGGGCTGATCACGTTGGCGGTCAGGCCGACAAGCGTGAACGCGGTCAGCTCGTCACCGTCGGCGCGCGAGCTGGCCGCCCGGGACAGACCCACCGCCAGGATCAGCACCGAGAAGGCGAGCCAGAGCAGCCCGGGAGTCTCGATCGAGTCGTACAGCCGGGCCAGCAGGCCGGCGAGCGACTGGTTCGGCGTCATGTCGGCCGCGCCGACCCGCTCGGTCTGCCAGAGCACGCTGCCGAAGTACGTCCGCGACTCGTCGCCGACGATCGCGAAGGTCCCGATCGTCACGCCGATCGTGGTGCCGATCGCGGTGGCCGCCACCCGCCACTGGCGGGTGATCAGCAGGTAGGCGATGAACAAGGCCGGGGTGAGCTTCACCGCCGTGGCCAGGCCGATGCCGGCACCCGCCCAGGCGCCACCGTAGAGGAAGCGCAGCAACGGGCCGTCGGTCGCGGCGTAGTGGGTGCCTCGGCGCGAGCGCCACCGCAGCCCGATCAGATCCGCCATGATCAGTGCGAACAGCAGGAGGTTGACCTGGCCGTAGCCCAGCGTCTCCCGGCTGGGCTCGATGGCGAGCGCGAGCGGCACCGCCAGGGCCACGGTGAACCACAGTGGCCAGGCCAACCGGTCCACGATGGGGCGCAGCAGTCCGGCCAGCACCAGTGTCAGCGTCGCGATGCTGGCGAGGGCGTTGACCATCCCCGCCGCGTCGATCGGCAGCTGCGCCATGGGCAGCATGACGAGCCCGGCGAACGGCGGGTAGGTGAAGCCGAGCGTGGTGCCGGGCGCGATGAACTCGTAGAGCTCATGACCGCTCGCCCACCACACCACCGCACCGTGGTAGATCTTCATGTCGAAGAAGTTGTACGGTCGCCCGAACTCACCGATGGCGAGCCATGCGGCATAGGCGACGGCGGCCACGATGGCGCCCCGTACGACGTTCCTGCGATCGATCCCCCGCGTCATGCGTTGAACTGGGGCGACGCGGTCCGCCCGTCTACCGACAGCCGTCGGCATGGCGTGGCCACCCCCGTACCAAGGTCGTCCTACCCGTCCAGGTCCTGCACGGAGCCTAGAACGGCGCCTCACGTCAGTGCCTCCCGCGTTATGCGACCGTGTCCGATCCCACACATGTTTTTGACATTTCCACCGCGTTAACGCCTACCGGGTGGTTCAGGTAATTCGTCGCCTTAGCGGGGGGTGGGGGTGACACCGAAGCAGATCGAGGCAGGTCAGCCGGGAAGTCGACGCGCGGTGGCCGCTGACCGGACGGCGATCCGGGCCTCGCGGCGGGCGGTGCGGACGGCGCGCTGCATGGAACGTCGAGAGTGGCCGATGCGGTGACCCGTACGCCAGCGGATGCCCGGCTTGCCACCGGTGTCGGCGGCGGCGAGCAGGAGGCCGCCGAAGAGCCCGAGATTCTTCAGGGTGTGGATCTCGTTGTTGTTCTTGGCGATCGGGTCGTCGTTCTTCCAGAACGGATGCCCGGCGAGGGTGACCGGCACCAACGTGCCGGCGAGAACCAGCGCGGCGGGCCGGCTGAACCGCCCGGTGGCCAGCATCAGCCCGGCGCCGACCTGCACCGCCGCGTTGAGTCGGATCAACGTCTCGGTCTCGGTGGGGAAGTTCGGGTGCGCCTTCTGCAGGAGCGGCGCGACCCGGTCGGTGACCGGCTTGGCGGTCTCCGCGAGCCGGTGCGGGTTGCGGAAATTGCGGTACCCGCTGACCACGAAGATGCCGCTCAGCATGGCGCGGGCAAGGGAGCGTACGGGCGTCATGGATCAGTCATACCCCGTCGGGGCGTTTGCTACCCCGGCAACCGCCGGATCCGGATCGGCCGATGTGCACGTGCGCCACGCCGATTCGAGCGACCATCGCTGATGGACGGGCCGTCACGGGTAACGTCGCGCGGGTGACGACGCTGCGGCTCCGCCCCGAAGGTCCGGCCGATACCGGCCCGGTGCGTCGGGTGCTGGCCTCGGCGTTCGCCCGACCGGAGGTGCAGACGCCGCCGGAGGTGGGGCTGGTCGACGACCTGCGCGGCACCGACGCCTGGCTGCCCGAGCTGGCCATGGTTGCCGAGTACGGCGGCGAGGTCGTCGGATACTCGCTGCTCACCCGGGTGCGGGTGCGGCCCGATCGCGGTGCCGTCGCGCCGGCCCTGGCGCTCGGGCCGGTGGCGGTCGCGCCGCACCGACAGCGGGTCGGGCACGGCAGCGCGGTGGTGCAGGCCGCGCTGGACGCCGCCACCGAGCTGGGCGAGCGGCTGGTCGTGGTCCTCGGTGACCCGGCGTTCTATCGCCGCTTCGGCTTCGGGCCGGCCGCGGAGCTGGGCCTCACCAGCCCGTGGGCCGGGCTCGGGGAGCCCTGGCAGGCGCTGGTGCTGCCGCCGTCCACCAGCGAGGAGGGTCCACCGCCGCGTGGTGAGGTGGTCTTCCCGGCGCCCTGGTCCAGGGTCTGAACGCGCTGGCGGGCGCGGCGGTCAGGTTGGCTGGGTGCGCAGGTACCGGCCGAAGTGCGGAACGGTGAAGGCCACCGTGCCCCGTTCGCCGGAGTAGATGAGCCCCTTCTTGATCAGCGCGTCGCGGGCCGGGGAGAGGCTGGCCGGCTTCCGGCCGAGAGCGCGGGCGATCTCGGCGGTGGGCACCGCGGCGTCCATGTCGTCACGGGCCACGCCGCCGGACTCGCCCTCCACCAGGGACAGCGTGGCCATCGCCCGCATGTATTCGCGCTCGGCCGGGGTGGCTCGCTCGAACCGGGAGCCGAAGAAGCCGACCGCCAGCTCGGCCTCGGCCTCGGGGGCGGCGACCCGGACGTCGGCGGCGGTGATCGGCGACCGTGGCGCATGATCCCAGGTCGCCTTCCCGTACGCCTGGACGAAGTACGGGTAGCCGCCGGACTTCTCGTAGAGCAGGTCGAGCGCCTTCTGCTCGTACTCCACCTCCTCGCGCTCGGCCGGCGCGCAGAGCGCCTGGTCGGCGGCGATCCGATCGAGCCGGTCGATGCGCTGGTAGCGGAAGAGCCGCTCCGAGTACGACTTGGCGGCGCTGAGCACGGCCGGTAGGTGCGGCAGCCCGGCGCCGACGACGATCAGCGGCGCGCCGATCTGGGACAGCTCGTGGCAGGCGGCGCAGAGCGCGGAGACGTCCTCCGGCCCGAGGTCCTGCATCTCGTCGATGAAGAGCGCGACGCCGGTGCCCACGTCACTGGCCACGGCGGCGGCGTCGCTGAACAGCTCGACCAGGTCGATCTCGATGTCGCCCGAGTCGGCCCGGCCACTGGCGGCGGGCACGTCGATGCCGGGTTGCCACCGGTCGCGCAGCTTGGACGGGGTCCCGGCGCGGCCGGTCGGTGTGGACCGCTGGGCGAACGCCTTGAGCACCCCGAGGAAGGCGTCGATCCGGTCCGGGGCGCGGTGCCGGGGGGCGAGTTCGCGGACCGCCATGTGCAACGCGGCGGCGACCGGGCGGCGCAGTGACTGGTCCGGCCGGGCCTCGATCTTGCCGCTGCCCCAGAGCCGGTTGATCGCCTGGGAACGCAGGGTGTTCAGCAGGACGGTCTTGCCGACGCCGCGCAGGCCGGTGAGCATGAGGCTGCGTTCGGGCCGACCGCGGGCGATGCGCTCCAGCACGATGTCGAAGACGTCCAGTTCCCGCCCCCGCCCGGCGAGTTCGGGCGGGCGCTGGCCGGCGCCCGGGGCGTACGGGTTGCGGACCGGATCCACGCATCGCAGAGTATCGGGCCCTCTAGCTGCGAAGCTAGATATGGATAGATGAGGCTACCGGCGTGTTGCGACCGTCGAGATAAAACTAGGGCTGTCTAGCGTCCACGCTAGACAGCCCTAGTTTGCGCAAGGATCACCGCTTCTTCAGGCAGAGCACGTAATCGAACACGTCGATCGCGTTGTCGTGCACGTAGTTCGCGGTCGCCTGCGGCGCGAGCGTCTCGCACCGGTCCCCGTCGGTGGTCGCCGGGATGCGCAACAGCACCTGGTAGGTGTTCGGGCCGCACGGCACCTTGCGCAGGTCCGCGTCGTCCTCGCTGCCGTCGTTGACCACGCAGTCCCCCTTGGCGAACTCCTCCTCGTCCGGGGATGGCAGGACGGGGCTCGGGGCGTCACTGGGCAGGCCCGGCGGGACGACGGGTGCGCTCAGCGACGGGGCTGGTGCGGCAGAGTCGCTGTCGCTGTCGGCGACCTTCCACGCCGCCCAGCCGACGAGGCCGAGACAGGGACAGAGCAGGAGCAGGACCACCAGCGCGACGATGAGAGCGATCTTCCCGCCGCTCCTCTTCGCCGGCGGGACGGGTGGCATCCCGTACCCGCCGGGCGCCTGCGGAGGCCACGGCGCCGCCGTCTCGCCGGGGGCGGGCCCGGCGGGTGGGAACGGCCCCGGCGGTGCTTCCCACTCCGAGGGCTGCGGCGGCGGACCCCACTGCGCCGGCTGCGGCGGGGGACCCCACTGCGCCGGCTGCGGCGGCGGGCCCCACTGCGGTGGCTGCGGTGGCGGCGGACCCCACTGGGGGACGGTCGGGTCGACCGGTGGCGGGCCATCGGGGCCGGTCGGCGGGCGCTGGTACGGGTCGTCCGGCTGCCCGGAACCCGATGGTCCGTAGGTCGTCATGTCATCCCCAGAGGGTGGGTGGTCAGCGCTGCTTCAGGCAGAGGACGAAATCGAGGGTGTCCAGCTCGCTGTCGAAGAAGTACCAGTTGGTGTAGCCGTCGACCTTGGCGCACTTGGCCTCGGCGTCACGTTCGCCGCTGGTCGCGCCGTCGATCCGGCGCAGCACCTCGTACGACTTCGCTGTGCAGCCGCTGATCAGCAGTTTGGGCTTGCCGCCGGCCGTCCCGTCGTTGCGCACGCACTGGCCGACCTTGACGAACCGCGGGTCGGCCGACGACTCCGGTGCGGCGGCGCTCGGCACCGGCTCGGCCGGCTCGGTCACGTCCGCGCTGGGCGCCCCGACACCGGCCGAAACGGTCGGCGCGGCCACCGGGGCGGCCGGGTCGTCGGACCGGCCGAGAAACCAGTACGCGCCGCCACCGGCCAGCGCCAGCAGCATCACGACGGCCACCACAGCGATCAGCGGCCCTCTGCCGCGTCCGGACGGGTCGGGTGCGGGGTCACCGCCGTACGGGCCGTCGTCGGGCCGGTACGGCTCTCCGCCGTACGGCGGGTTCGCCACGGCCGGCGGGTACGCGCCGCCATAGGGCGCTCCGGCCTCCCCGCCGTACCGTCCGCCGCCGTAGGGCGCACCGGACGGCTCAGCCCCGTACGGTGTCCCGCGCTCCCCGCCGTACGAGGGCGCACCACCGTAGGGCCTCGCCGGTACGCCGCCGTACGGACCGTCGCCGTAGGACCCGGGGCGCTCCGCAGGGGCGGGCGGGTAGGACTGGACCGTCGGCGGGTAGGGCTCGGGGCCCGACGGATAGGGCTGCTGCGGCGGCCGGCCGGGCGTCTCGTCGGGCCGTTGCCCACGCCACGGGCCTCGAAAGCCCTCACCCGGTGGTCCGTAGTTCGTCATGCCGCCCTCCTGCACATCTGGTGAGAGGCCGGCCACCAATGCGCGACGCCGACTCCGAGGTCACCGTAGCGTGGTCCACCGATGAGCTCATCTCCACCGAGCGCCGCCGCCCTGCCCGGCCGCCGCGCCGCCGCCAAGCCAGCCCTGGTCTGGACCGCGTTGATCGTGGTCTACCTGCTCTGGGGCTCCACCTATCTGGCCATCCGGGTCGCGGTGGAGACGCTGCCACCGCTGCTGTCGGCCGCCCTGCGGTTCGCCGTCGCCGGCCTGGTGCTGGCGGTGGTGCTGCGGTTGCGCCGTGGGCCGGGCGCGCTTCGCGTGCAGCGTCGGCAGCTCGGCTCCGCCGCGCTGGTCGGTGTGCTCCTGCTCGCCGGTGGCAACGGCCTGGTGGTGCTCGCCGAATCCGGGCCGCCCGGGGTGGCGGTGCCGTCCGGAATCGCCGCGCTGCTGGTGGCGACCGTGCCGCTGCTCGTGGTGCTGCTGCGCTCCGCCACCGGTGACCGGCCCCCGGTCTGGACGTTCGCCGGGGTCACGTTCGGCTTCGTCGGTCTGGTCCTGCTGGTGCTGCCCGCCGGCAGCGCGGACGCGGTGCCGCTGGTCGGCGCGCTGACGGTGGTGGTGGGAGCCATCGCGTGGTCGGTCGGGTCGTTCCTGTCGGGACGGATCCGGGTGCCCGCCGACCCGTTCGTCGGCACGGTGTACCAGATGGTGGCCGGCGCGGTGGCGCTGGCCGTTGTCGCCGCCGGCCGGGGCGAGCTGAGTGAGTTCCACCCGGCGTCGGTCAGCACCCGGTCCTGGCTGGCGTTGGGCTACCTCATGGTGGCCGGCTCGCTGGTGGCCTTCACCGCGTACGTCTGGCTGCTGCAGAACGCGCCGATCTCGCTGGTCTCGACGTACGCGTACGTGAACCCGGCGGTCGCGGTGGCGCTCGGGGCGCTGCTGGTGGCCGAGCCGATCACTGGGCGGGTGCTGCTCGGCGGGGCGGTCATCGTCGCCGGGGTGGCCCTGGTGGTGAGCACGGAACGCCCGCGTCGGGCGGGCACGGGATCACGAACGGGGACCGCATCGACGGCGGACCGGCGGTAACCTCCGGCTCATGTCGGCCGCTGGGCTGGTGGGGGTGGCGTTGCTCGGTGGGGCGGCCGGTCTCGTCGTACCCCCACTGGCCCGGCGCTTCACCACCCCGGCCCGGCTGCGGCGCGGCGCCTGGCTGAGCCCACCGGTGGCGGCCGTGGTATTCGTGGGGCTCGCCGTCGCGCGGGGTGACGACCCGGCGTTGCCGGTCCTGCTCGCGGTGGCGGCGGTGGGGCTGGTGTTGGCCGTGGTCGACCTGGCGTGCCTGCGGTTGCCCGATCCGCTGGTCGCGGTCGCCGGCACGGTGGCCCTCGGGGGCCTGACCGGGGCGGCGCTGCTGGCCGGCACTCCTGGCCGGCTGCTTGGCGCGCTGGGGGGTGCGGCGGTCGCGGGCGCGTCACACGTGCTGCTGGCCCTGCTGCCGAGGTCCCGGCTGGGCTTCGGGGACGTGAAACTCGCAGCGGTCCTCGGGCTGCCGCTCGGCTGGCTGGGCCGCGATGCCGTGCTGGCCGGGCTGCTCCTGCCGCACCTGCTGCACGGTGTCCTGGTTCTTGCCCTGCTAGCAGCTCGAAAAATCCACCGCGAAACGTTGCTGCCCCTCGGACCGGCCCTGCTGACGGGCACCTGGCTCGCCGTGCTCATCGGTTGACCAGGGCTGAACGTGTGGCCGACGCGCCGGTTGCCGCGACTGCCGGGCTCAGCGGCGGGCAATCACCGTTAGTGACATCGCCGGTAGCGGTCGTCCGCACGAGCGGTATACCTGAAAGTCATAAATATGACTTTCAGTATACCGCTCGTCGGCGTGACTAGGCCCGAGCGCGCCACGCCGACGGCACCCAGCCCCCGGGTAGCTCAGATCAGGCGGAGTTGGCGATCCCTGGGGCGACGCGGCTCGGTTTCACCGAACCGCTCGAACAGGCCCGGGTCGATCGCGGTGAGGAACGGCGAGGGTGCGCAGTCACGCTCCACGCCGTGCCGGGTCCGGCGGGCGGCGTGGCTGACGTACAGCCGGTCCTGGGCCCGGGTCAGGCCGACGAAGAAGAGCCGGCGTTCCTCGGCGACCGCGTCCTCGTCGGGCGTCGAGCCAGGCCAGCGCAACGGCAGCAGCCCGTCCTCGACGCCGACCAGGAAGACCACCGGGAACTCCAGGCCCTTCGCGGCGTGCAGGGTGAGCAGGGTGACCGCCTCGGCGCGCGGGTCGAGCGCGTCCACCTCCGCGCCGGTGGCCAGCTGCGACAGGAACGTCTCCAGGTCGTCGCCGCAGCGGCGGGCCAGCGGGGTCAGCAGGTCCACCGCCGAGCGGACGTCGTCGGGGCGGACCGTACTGCCGGCGCCGTCCAGGGTGGGCACCGCGAACCGCTCGGCGACCACCTGACCGGCCAGGCGCACCCGGGCGGCCAGCGAGCCGGCCAGCCCGTCGGCGTGCCGCAGCTCGCGGGCGATGGCCGCCACGCCGGGCCGGTCCCGCAGCCGGTCGTGCGAGCGCTTCTGCACCGGGATGTTGGCCCGGGTCAGGGCGTCCACGATCGGGGCGGCCTGCGCGTCGGTGCGGTACAGCACGGCGATGTCGGAGAACGACAGCGAGGTGGACCGGCCGTCGATCCGGCCCGAGTCCAGCGAACGGTGGGACAGGCCGCCGACCAGCTCGTCAACGGTACGCACCACGAAGTCGGCCTCCTCGGCCACCGACGCCGCCGGGTACCGCCCGACGAGTGGGGCTTCCGGGTCGAGTCGGGCCGGGTCCAGCCGCCGGCCCCGCACCAGCGAGGACGGTGCGATGGCCTGCACGGCGGCGGCCAGGATGGGCGCGGACGAGCGGTAGTTGCGGTTGAGCCGGACCAGTCGGGCATCCGTGAAGTCCTGCGAGAAGCGCAGGAAGTAGCCGACGTCGGCACCCCGGAACGAGTAGATCGCCTGATCCGGGTCACCGATCGCGCAGAGGTTGCCGTCGGCGGGGCTGAGCAGCCGCAGCAGCTCGTACTGCACCGCGTCGACGTCCTGGTACTCGTCGACGAAGATCCACTGCCAGCGGTTCCGGTACCGCTCGACCAGCTTCCGGTCGGCCCGCAGCAGCTCCACCGGGAGGCTCACCAGCTCGTCCAGGTCGACCAGGTCCTGCTTGCGCAGCAGCGCCGTGTAGCCGGCGAGATCGTCGCCGGCCTCCGACTTCGCCGCCGCCCGCTCGGCGTCGTCGGCGATCCGGAACCCGGCCGGCAGGCCCGCCGCGTCGGCGTTCTCCCGCAGGATGGTCAACCCCAGCGCGTGGAACGTGCCCACGGTGACGTCCTCGGCGACCGGGCCGAGCAGACCGTCGAGGCGGTGCCGCAGCTCCTCGGCGGCCCGTCGGGTGAACGTGATCGCGAGGCAGCGCTCGGGAAAGACGTTCAACTCCGCGCACAGGTACGCGATCCGGTGGGTCAGCGTCCGGGTCTTGCCGGTGCCCGGCCCGGCCACGATGAGCAGTGGCCCACCGGGCGCGGACGCCGCCACCCGCTGCATGGCGTCCAGCCGGTCCAGCAGGCCGGTGCCGACCTCCTCCATGCCGGAGAGCATCGGCTCGAACGGTTCGTGCGGTGACGGCGGCGACGCGATCGGTGGCGCGGGCGCCGGGGCCGGCTTGCGCTTCGGTTCCGCCTTGGCCGCCGCCGGGCGCTTGGCCGTGGCCTTGGCCGCCGGCTCCGCGGGTCGCCGCTGCGCCGGCACGGGTACGTCGAACAGCGTCTCCTGCGAGCCCAGCTCCGCCGGGTCGAACAGCGTGATCACCCCGTACTCGCCGTCGTAACCCGGCACCCGGCGTACGTCGCCACGCCGCAGCCGCCCGATGCCCTCCGCGAGCAGTTCGCCGCCGGCCTGCGCGATGTCCGACAACGGCGTCGTGGTCAGGATCTCCAGCTCGGGACCGAGCGCGGCGAGCAGCTCGTTGAGTCGCCCCTCGACCTTCTTCGACCGGGCACCCACCTTGTTGATCTCGCCAAGGATCTCGGCGAGCGGCACCAGGTGGGTGACCTCTCGGGCGTGTGCCGGACGGTGCCCGTCGGGTCGATCGGCCAGCTCCTCGATCCTGCTGAGGACGCCCACGGTGAGCGGCTTGCCGCACTCGGGGCAGCGCCCCCCGGCGGCCCGGGTGCGCTCCGGGGACCAGTTGACCCCGCAGAGCCTGTGCCCGTCCGCGTGGTACTTGCCCTCCTCCGGGAAGAACTCGATGGTGCCGGCCAGGCCGTCGCCGGTGCACAGCGCCTCCCGGATGGCGAAGTAGTCCCGCTCGGCGGTCAGCACGGTGGCCTCGCGGCCCAGGGCTGGCGGCGAGTGCGCGTCCGAGTTGGAGACCAGTTGATAGCCGTCCAGACTGCCGACGCGCCAGTTCATGGCCGGGTCGGACGAGAGGCCGGTCTCCACGGCGAAGATGTGCTCGGCCAGGTCGGCGTAACAGTCGGCGATCGCGTCGAAGCCGGACTTCGAGCCCAGCGCGGAGAACCACGGCGTCCAGATGTGCGCCGGGACGAGATAGCCGTCCGGGCTCGCCTCCAGGGTGATCTCCAGCAGGTCCCGCGAGTCCAGGCCGAGGATCGGGCGGCCGTCGGAGCCGAGGTTGCCGATCCGGCCGAGCGCGGTGTTGAACCGGGCCACCGCTTCCAGGTCGGGCAGGTAGATGAGGTGGTGCACCTTGCGGGTCCGGTCGTCCCGCTTGTAGATGGTGGAGATCTCCACGCTCAACATGAACCGGACCGCGTCCGCGTCGGTCGTGCCGGCGAGTCGCGGCGGCAGCCGGCGGGCGATGTCGCGCTCCGCCTCCGGGGCGAGCCGGTAGAGCCCCGGCTCAGCCGGCCGCAGCGTCTCGGTCAGATGGTCGTACCAGGCGGGATGGGTGAAGTCGCCGGTGCCGAGCAGGGCGATGCCCTTGCGCCGCGCCCACCACCCGAGGGTCGGCAACGTCAGGTCACGGCTGCACGCGCGCGAGTACTTCGAGTGGATGTGCAGGTCCGCGACGAAGGGCGGGAGGCCACCGGGGGGTACGGCGCTGAACGGGGGCACGCCGCATCCTGTCACGCCCGTCGCGCCGCCCGCCTTCCGCCACGCGCGGACGTGACGTCCGCTATGCCGAGCGCAGCTCCACGAGACTGATCTGCGGCTTGGCGCCCACCCGCACCGGCGGGCCCCAGAAACCGGCGCCGTTGGTCACGTAGACCTTCGTGCCGTCGACCTCGCCGAGACCGCTGACCACCGGCTGCGCCAGGCCGACGACCAGGTTGAACGGCACCACCTGCCCGCCGTGGGTGTGCCCGGAGAGTTGCAGGTCGACGCCGTAGCGGGCCGCCTGCTTCGCGGCGAGGGGCTGGTGCGCGAGCAGGACGACCGGGCGGCTCGGATCGCGGTCACCGAGGGCGGCGGCGAAGTCCGGACCGGCGGCGAGGCCGGTGCCCGCCGGGTCCGCGTCCAGGTCGTTCACGCCGGCCAGGTCGAGCACACCGCCCCGGGCCTGAATCTCCTGCCGACGGTTCTGCAGCACCCGCAGGCCGAGGCGGTCCACCTCCTGGACCCATTCCTCCACCCCGGAGTAGTACTCGTGGTTGCCGGTGACGAAGAAGTTGCCGTACCGGGAGCGCAGGTCACGCAGCGGCGCGGCGGCGGGGCCCAGCTCGGCGACCGAGCCGTCGACCAGGTCACCGACGACCGCGACCAGGTCGGCGTCGAGACGGTTGATCGCGGCGACGATCCGCTCGGTGTGCGCCCGCCCGCGCAGGGGGCCGAGGTGGATGTCCGAGACGGTGGCGATGCGCAGGCCGTCCATGCTGCGCGGGAGCTTGCTGAGGGGGATCTGCACCCGGTCGAGTTGGGGCGGGCCGAGTGCCGTGCGGACGCCGTACCCCGTGATGCCGGTGGCGGTGAGGCCGGCGAAGATGGCGGCTCCGCGGGCCAGCAGCAGACGGCGGGCCGGGTCGTGGTCCGGTGCCGTCACGGCGCCGGTGGCCGGCGGATCGGCGGGCCCGGCGGCCCCGACCAGCACCGGCTCGGGCGCGGCGGTGGTCGGCTCGGCGGCGGTCACCCGGCGGCGCAGCACCAGCCGGACGACCAGCATCGGCACCTCCAGCACGACGAGCGTGACCAGCAGGTAGAACATCACCGCGAGCCACAGGTAGCCGGGCCAGGCGAGCCAGTAGAGGCCGGCCTGCGTGCCGACCAGGGTGGCCGGCACGAGCACCGCCAGCACCAGGGCGGCGATCCCGCCGATCCGCCGCCAGCGACCCGGCGTGGTGGTGTCCCGGATGAGGCGCTTCCACAGGTAGAGGTGGATCAACCCGGTGACCAGCGCCAGGACGCCCATGAACCCCAGAACCGCCAACATGTGTGCGCCCCCCTCAGCCGCCCGCGAACGGGGGCAGGACATCGATCGTGGCCCCGCCCGGCAGGGGTGCCCGACGATCATGACAGGCGACGCCGTCCACGAGGAAACTGGCCACCCGCAGCACGGCGGCGAGCCGGTCGCCGTGCCGCTGGGCCAGCTCGGTGGTGAGGTCGTCGAGTGACCGACCGGCGGGGGTGACCTCCTCGGCGCGGCCGGCTGCGGCGCGCGCACCTGCGAAGTAGCGGACGGTCAGCGGTCTCGGCTGCACGGTCATCCCCCGATCGCGGACATCGGCCGGGTCGGCTGGAGGAAGGTGGGGTCGTCGATGCCGTGCCCGGCGCGCTTGCCCCACATCGCGGTGCGCCACCGCTGGGCCACCTCGTCGTCGGTCGCGCCGCCGCGCAGCGCCGCCCGCAGGTCGGACTCCTCGGTGGCGAACAGGCAGGCGCGGACCTGGCCGTCAGCGGTCAGCCGCGTGCGGTCGCAGTCGCCGCAGAAGGGTCGCGTCACGCTGGCGATCACGCCGACCCGGGCCGGGCCGCCGTCGACCAACCAGGTCTCCGCCGGTGCCGCGCCGCGCTCGGCCGGGTCAGGGCTGAGATCGAAATGGGTACGCAGGGAGGCCAGGATCTCCTCGGCGGTGACCATCGTGCTGCGGTCCCAGCCGTGCTGCGCGTCCAGCGGCATCTGCTCGATGATCCGTAGCTGGTAGCCGTGGTCGAGCGCGAAGCGGAGCAGGGCCGGCGCCTCGTCCTCGTTGACGCCGCGCATCAACACGGAGTTGATCTTCACGGGGTCGAGCCCGGCGGCTGCCGCCCCGGCGAGCCCCGCCAGCACCGCGTCGAGGCGGGGACGGCGGGTGAGCTGGGTGAACCGGGCCGGGGCCAGCGTGTCCAGCGAAACGTTCACCCGGTCCAGGCCGGCCGTACGCAGCGCGGGCGCCAACCGGTCCAGACCGATGCCGTTCGTGGTGAGTGAGATCCGCGGACGGGGGTAGAGCGCGGCGACCGCGGCCACGATGCCGAGCAGCCCGGGCCGGATCAGCGGCTCCCCGCCGGTGAACCGCACCTCGGTCACGCCGAGCCGCTCGACGGCCACCCGGACCAGCCGGACGATCTCCTCGTCGGTGAGCAGCTCCGGGCCGGCCAACCAGGGCAGCCCCTCGGCCGGCATGCAGTACGTGCACCGCAGGTTGCACTTGTCGGTGAGGGACACGCGCAGGTCCCGCGCGACGCGGCCGTACCGGTCGACGAGGACGCCGTCGGTCCGTGGGGCGACACTCACCGGTCGACCGTAGCGCGCTTGACGCTGCCCAGGGCGGCTCGGGCGAGTTCGACGACCGCATCGCGGTAGCCCGCGCCGAACAGCGCGGTGTGCACGAGCAGCAGATGCAGCTGATGCAGCGGCACCCGGTCGCGCCAACCGTCGGACAGCGGCCAGCTCTCCCGGTAGGCGGCCAGCACCCGATCCAGGTGTGCGACGCCGCCGAAGAGCGCCAGTTGGGCGAGGTCGGTCTCGCGGTGCCCGCCGTGCGCCGCCGGGTCGATCAGCCAGGCCCGTTCGTCGACGCCCCACAGCACGTTGCCCGGCCACAGGTCGCCGTGGACCCGGGCCGGCGGCTCGTCCCCGCCGAACTCGCCGACCCGGCCGATCACCTGCTCGACCAGCGCGGCGTCGGCGCTGCTGAGCGCACCGCCGTCGACTGACAGCCGCAGATAGGGCGCGAGCCGGCGGCGGGCGAACCATGTCGACCAGGGACCGTCGTCGGGGGTGTTGTCCTGCCCGAGCGCGCCGATGAAGCCGGCCCAGGCCGCACCGAAGGTCGGTGCGCCGGCCCGGTGCAGGGCGGCCAGCTCCCGACCGAGGCGTTCGGCCGCCTCCGGCGTCGGCTCGCCGGGCTCCACCCAGTCGAGCGCCAGCAGGTCGGGCAACGCCACGATCACCTCGGGTACGCCGATCGCGTCGGCCTCGCGCAGCCAGCGCAGCCCGGCGGCCTCGGCGGCGAAGAAGCCCTCGGGCACCGGCCGGTCGGCCCGCTCCGGCCAGGACTTGGCGAAGACCGAGTGACCGTCGTCCAGGGTGAGCCGGGCGGCGGCGCAGATGTTCCCTCCGGCGACCGGCGTCTCGCGGAGTCGCTGATGGGTCCGGAACGTCGGCAGGTGTGCCGGATGCGCGCGCAGGTACGCCAGGTCCATCAGCGCACGGTAGCCGCTGCCCATGACACCGGGGTGTCGTGTGAGCACATCGAAACGCGTCCACCTGCATGAATACGCTCGGTAACTGTGGATAAGCCGCGTGTCATCCACAGGGCCTGGAAGGCTTCGCAGGACGGACGCAGCCTTCCTGCATGACCTCGACCGAACGTGCGAAGCTCTCCGTCCGCTCGCCCGCCGACCTGATCGCCGCCGTGCCGTACCTGCTCGGCTTCCATCCCGCCGACAGCGTGGTCGCGGTGGCGCTGCGCGGCCGGCAGATCATCTTCGCCGCCCGCGCCGACCTGCCCGAACCGTCCACGGACCCGGTCGAGCGTGCCCGACACCTGGCCGGGGTGATCTCTCGGCAGGGCGCGGAGGCGGCCACCGTGGTGGGCTACGGGCCACCCGACCGGGTGACCCCGAGCGTGGACGCGGTGCGCGCCGCCCTGACCGGCGCCGGCCTGGAGGTGCTCGACGCGCTGCGGGTGACCGACGGCCGGTGGTGGTCCTACCTGTGCACCGAGGCCGACTGTTGCCCACCCGAGGGGCGGCGCTACGACCCGACGGCCAACCCGGTGACCGCGTCGGCCGTGTTCGCCGGTCAGGTCGCCCTCCCCGACCGGGCGGCCCTCGTGGCGCAGGTGTCGCCGGTGGACGGCCCGGCCCGCGACGCGCTGCACGCGGCCACCGTCCGGGCGGAACGGCGACTGGTCGAGCTGGTCGAGCAGGCGCCCGCCAGCGACCTCCTCGGCGGGCGGGCACTGCGTTCCGCCGGGGTGGCGGCGGTCCGCGAGGCGCAACGCCGGCAGCGGCGCGGTGAGCGCCTCGACGACGACGAGGTGGCCTGGCTGAGCCTGCTGCTGACCCACCTGCCTATCCGTGACCACGCCTGGGAACGCACCGACGGCCGCGACCGGGACATCGCCCTCTGGACCGACGTGCTGCGCCGGGCCGAGCCGGAGCTGACCGCCGCCCCCGGTGCGCTGCTGGCGTTCGCGGCCTGGCGAGCGGGGCAGGGGGCGCTGGCGGCGGTCGCGCTGGAGCGCACGCTGAGCCTGCACCCCGACTACTCGCTGGCCCTGCTCCTGGACGACCTGCTCCGGCGCGGTGTGCCGCCCTCCGAGCTGGACGGCTGGCCGTCGGTCGGGATGCCCGGCGTCGTCCGCCCCCGCAAGCGGAGCCGACGTGGCCGCCGCTGACCCGCGCGCGATCGGTCCCTGCCCACGTACCCGCCAACAAGGCCATGGTCGTGTCACCGCACGGCCACAGCGCTTATCGCAAATCTGCTATGGTGGGTGCGCGTGCCCTGGCTAGTCCTCTATCACCCGGAGGCGATCGTCGAGCTGAACGCGCTGCCCGGGGAACTTCGCCCACGGGGAGGCCGTAGCCGGTGGCGTGCCTTCTATTCCGGGGTCGGCGCGGCGTTCGTCGTCGGCTCCATCGGCCCAGAAGCCGGTGTCAACCGGCGCGGCTTCAACAGGGCTGTGGCAGCGGCTGAGGAAAGGATCAAGGAGGTGGAGGAGGAGTGATGAAGGCTGGTGATCTCAAGACTTCGCAGCAGGTCATCGGTGAGAGCCGCGATCAGGACCCGGCATTCCACGCTGAGTGGAACCGGACGGCCTTCGCCCGTGATGTTGCCCTCCGCATCGTCCGGTACCGCGCCGAAAACGGCCTGACCCAGACGGCATTCGCCCGCATGGTCGGCATGACTCAATCGGTCATCGCGCGACTGGAGTCCGGTGATCAGCCGCCGTCCATCGCCACGCTCGCCAAGCTGTCTGCGGGGACCGGCTTGGAGTTCGAATTCAAGATCTCTCACGGCATCGTCGAGGTCGAAGCCGCCTGACTGACCCCGCCTCAGAAGAACGGGGCATCCCCACCGTGCGGACACGCCGATTTCAGCGAACCCGAGTCGATCAGGTGTCCTGGCTGATCGGGTCGACGTGCCTCACGTGCCTGACGAAGCTCGCCCAGACAACCGGCCGGAACGCCAGCGTGCCGCCAGCCCGGTCCTTCGTGTCGCGGACGAGCACGACGCCCGGCAGGTTGTCGGCCACCTCCACGCACGCCCCACCGTTCGAGCTGCTGCGGGTGCTCTTGCGCCAACGGGCGCCGGTCACGTCATCCATGCTCGCGCTCTCATCAGGTCGATGGTCAGGTCTCGCGGTAGCGCTAACGACCTCACGCTATCCCAGACCGCCCAGAGTGGAGCAACGTCATTACTGAGGCGCCCGGCCGCCTGATCGTCGAGGTAGCCGACGTCGCCGCCGTCCGGTGTGCTGGCGATGACGAACGGTCCGGCCTGGCCGGGGTGGAACCCAGCAGTCAGGGGAAGCACATGGATCATCACGGCCGGCCGTTCGGCGAGCACCATCAGATGATCGAGCTGCTCGGCCATGATGTCGGGTCTTCCCCGGCGCAGCGCCGCCTCGTCGATGACGAAGACGGTCAGCGGTGGACGGGGTCGATCGAAGACGACGGCCTGCCGGCGCAGCCGGGTCTCCACGTGCGCCGCGAGGTCGTCGTCGGCCCAGAGCCCGCTGCTCAGCACGGCGCGCGCGTACGCCTCGGTCTGCAGGAGACCGGGCAACACGGTGGACTCGTACCACCGCAAGCCGACGGCCTCGCGCTCGATGTCCGTCCAGGGCCGGAGCCATGCTGGCTCGCGCCGCTTGAACAGGTCGGGCCACAGGTCCATCTCGTCGCGGCCAAGGACCGCCGCGACCTTCGACCGGTGGCGCGTCTGGGAAATCCGTCCCGGGTTCGCCCACTTGGCCGCCGTCTTTGGATCCACCCCGATCTCGGCGGCGAGGCTGTCCGCTGTCAGGCCGGATGCTGACATCGCCTCGGCGACTGCGCGGTTCATCCGCGACCCCTCCCGTACGTCCCAGACGTCCACAGGAGATATTGCTACGCAGTGTATTCGGATAGCAACCCTTGGAAGTGTTCCTTCCGAACGGCGCGGCCGGCAGGGACCCCCCGAGACCCGGCGGTCGCGTTCGTATCGGGGCCGCCCCGCGGGCGAGCACTCCGGGGCGGCCCCTCCCAACGAGGAGGGGGACCATGCCGCCCAAGCCCACGAACCCGCCACCGCTCAAGGCCGGTGACCTTGTTCGCCTGACCCGCGCCGCGAGCCCGCAGTTCATCCGGCCGATCACGGTCCGGGTCATCCGCGAACTCACCGACCGCCACACCTACCACGGCTGGACCTGGATCGAGGCGTACGAGCTGGGATCGGACGGCACCGCACGGGCTAGGCGGGAGCTGTTCGTGCTCCGCGAAGGGGTCAACCTGCTGACGTCCGGGCCGACCAGCCGCCAGGTGACTCGGCGTGACCCGGTGCGGGCTGTCAGATGACCGAACACCAAATGCTCAAGCCGACGTGGCGCTGTCGCACCTGCGGGATCGCGTGGCCCTGCTCGGCCGCGAAACTGCGCCTGCTCGGTAAGTACCGCGGTCGCCGTGACGAGTTGATCGAGCACCTGACGGCGCTACAGGCCGAGGCGACCGAACACCTCACCGAGCTGCACGGTGGCACGCCACCGGCTGGCCTGACTGAGCGCTTCATCGGCTGGACCCAGGCCCGGTAGCCCGCACCTCGGCGCGGGGTCCATGGCCACCTCGGGGGTCGGCCCGGCGACCACGGCTGGACCTGGTCAAACCGGCCGCTGAGGTTCAGGCTGGCTGGTCGACCGTGATCCGCTGCGGGCCGGCGTAGACGTTCATGGTCGGGCCGCGCAGGAAGCCGACGAGCGTCATGCCCGCCTCCTCGGCTAGCTCGACGGCGAGGGTGCTCGGCGCGGACACCGCGGCCAGCAGGGGCAGGCCGGCCATCCACGCCTTCTGGGTCAGCTCGAAGCTGGCCCGGCCGGACACCAGCAGCAGGTGCCCGGTCAGCGGCAGCCGGCGTTCCCGCACCGCCCAGCCGATCACCTTGTCCACCGCGTTGTGCCGGCCCACGTCCTCGCGGAGCACCACCAGCTCTCCGGCCGGGCTGAACAGCCCTGCCGCGTGCAGCCCGCCGGTGCGGTCGAAGCCGCGCTGGGCGGCGCGCAACCGGTCGGGCAGTTCGGCGAGGAGGGCGGCCGGCACGGTGAGCGGGTCCGCCGTGACGTCGAACAGCGACCGCGTCCGGATCGCGTCGATGCTCGCCTTGCCGCACACCCCGCAGGAACTGGTCGTGTAGAAGTTCCGGGACGGGTCGGTGGTCGGTTCCGGCACGCCGGGGGCGAGCACCACGTCCACCACGTTGTACGTGTTCGGCGTCTCCGCGCCGGCGCAGAGCTGGGCGGTCAGCACGTCGTCGGTCGACCGGATCAGCCCTTCGGTCAGCAGGAACCCGATCGCCAGATCCAGGTCGTCGCCGGGAGTCCGCATGGTGACGGCGAGCGGCTTGCGCCGGCCCGGGCCCGCCGCGCCGACCCGGATCTCCAGCGGCTCCTCCACGGCGAGGGTGTCCGGCCGTCGGACGGCTGCGCGCCCGTCGGCCGCCGCGTCCAGGTCGATCCGTAGTACGCCCCGTCGGTCAGTCGCCCGTCCCATCCCGCCATCCTGCACCCCGGCCCGGCACACCCGCACGGCCGCCGGTCATCAGGCACCCGGCAGCGCACGCCGCCACCGGGCACCGGCAGGGCCCCGCCGGGCACCGGACAGCGCACGCCGCCACCGAGCACCCGGCAGCGCACGCCGCCACCGGGCAACCGGCCCGGCTACCGTGACCGGGTGGGGACGTACGCCGCAGTGGTGCTCGCGGGTGGGGCCGCCCGACGGATGGGCGGGGTGGACAAGCCCGCGCTTCCGGTTGGTGGCCGGTCGATGCGTGACCGGGTGCTGGCCGCCGTGGACGATGCCGCGCCGCGTGTGCTGGTCGGCCCGGGTGACGGTGTCGCGGACGGTGTGCGGATCACCCGCGAGGATCCGCCCGGCGGCGGGCCGGTCGCCGCGACGGCCGCCGGGCTGGCACTGCTCGATCCCGACACGACGCTTGTCGCGTTGCTCGCCGCCGACCTTCCACTGCTCACCCGCGCCGCGATCGGCGACCTGCTGACCCACCTCGACGGGGAGCGACCAGTCGACGGGGTGTGCTTCGTCGACGCGGACGGCCGTCGGCAGTCGCTCTGCGGGGTGTGGCGCGTCGCCGCGCTGCGGACCGGGCTGGCCCGGCTGGCCGCCGAGCGGGGCGGCAGCCTGGCCGGTGCTCCGGTACGGGCGCTGTTGGCCGGTCTCGCCGTCCGGGAGGTGCCGTGGGCCGGTGACGGTCCGCCGCCCTGGTTCGACTGCGACACTGACGAGGACGTACGCCGGGCGGAGGAGTGGGTGCGATGACGGTGCTGGACGACTGGGTCACGGCAGCCTGTGCCGAGGTGGGTCTGGACTCGACCGAGGTGCCGGTGTCGGCGGTGCTGGACCTGGCCCGCGATGTCGCCCACCAGGTGCTGCGGCCAGGGGCGCCGGTCACCGCGTACCTGCTCGGGCTTGCCGTCGGCAGGGGTGCCGACCCGGCGGACGCCGCGGCCCGGCTCAGCGCCCTCGCGGCCGACTGGCCGGTCCGGCTCGGTGCCGATCCCGACGACCCCACCTCCTGACCCGCCGCGCCGCGCCGCGCCCCCGCGACCAGACCGTCGCCACGGCGAGAGGACGGCGGTGTCCGATCCCGGTCCGGGCTGATTCGACGCCCGGACGGCGTGGGTAGGGTGATCGGAACGGACGGAGGCGATCATGACGGCTGACCACCCCTCGGCGCCGGACGGTGAGCCCGGCGGCACATCCGAGCCGGCAGAGTCGATCCTGCTCGACGAGCCCAGCACCACCGACCTGCGTGCCAAGGTGACCGAGGCGTGGCGGGAGTTCGCCCGGATGCTCGCCCTGCGGCTGCGGGAGCTGCCCGCCGGCGCGCACCTCGAACTGACCCTCGACCCCACCGCCTCCGGTACGGGGGATGCCGTCTATTCGATCAGCGTCGACGTGACCGGCGACGGCGGGCTGTCGGCTCGGGCCGTCGGCAACGCCGCCCTGCCGCAGGGCTACCGGCTGGACCGTGCCGCGGTGGCGGACATGGTGGCGCTGGGCTGGTCCCCGCCCGGGGTGGTGGCCGGCTCCGGCGGCTCGTTCGGGCTGGACGGTACGACAGCGGAGGCGGCCCGGATCGCCCCGCTGCTGTCCCGCACGCTGCGCGACGTGTACGGCGCCCCGCATCCCGCCTTCCTCGTCTACCTGGTGCACGACGCCGAGGGTGAGCCATTGACGGTGGAGCCGCTGGGCACCGCGCGCAGCGAGTTCGGCCCGGACGCCGACGTCGAGGGTGACCTCCAGGAGGCGCTGGCCGAGGCGGCCGCCGAGCGGGACGACGTGCTCGACCTGGCGGACCGCGTCCGCACCGTCGTGTCCACGATGCTGAAGTCCGACGCCGAGCGGTTGCAGATCGACTCGGACGGCGACATCACCATCCGGGCCGGCTCGGCGATGGTCTTCGTGCGGGTGCGGGACAATCCATCCCTGGTGGACGTCTTCTCCCCGGTGCTCACCGAGGTCGAGCCGACCGAACGGCTCTACGTCAAGCTGTCGGAGCTGACCAACCGGATGCCGATCGGTCGCCTCTACTGCGCCGACGACACGGTCTGGGCGTCCATCCCGGTCTTCGGGCGCAACTTCCAGGCCACCCACCTCATGCTGGCGGTGCAGGTGATGACCGGCCTCGCCGACGAGCTGGACGACCGCCTGCACGGCGAGTTCGGTGGCAAGCGGTTCTTCGGTGAGGGCGACAAGCCGGTCCGGCGCGACGAGTCGGAGCACCGCACCGGCATGTACCTCTAAACCACGTCCAGCAGGGTCTTGCCGACCGTCGCGCGCGCCTCGATGGCGGCGTGCGCGTCGGCGGCGCGTTCCAGCGGAAAGCGCTGGCCGATCAGCGGCCGGAGCTGGCCGGCCGCCGCGTCGGCCAGGGCCCCGATGGTGTACGCCCGCAGTCGCGCGGGCGGCATGTCCGGCCGGACCAGCGTGACCTGACGTTCGGCGGCGGCCTCCGGTGCCACCGGGGACCACTCGCCGCTGGCCAACCCGAAGCTGATCATCCGGCCGCCCGGGGCCAGCAGCTCGAACGCCGTCCGGGCGACCGGGCCGCCGACGCCGTCGAACACCACGTCGACCCCGCCCACCGTGTCCCGGATGCGGTCGGCCCAGCCCGGCATCCGGTAGTCGACCGCCACCTCGGCGCCCAGGCCGGGCAGCAGGTCCACCTTGCGCGGCCCGCCGGCCACGCCGATCACCCGCGCGCCGGCCCGCGCCGCGAGCTGGACGAGGAGACTGCCCACGCCGCCCGCCGCGGCCTCGACCAGCACGCGATCACCGGGGCGGACGCCGACCGCCTCGACGAGCATGGTGGCGGTACGCCCGTCGGCCATCATGGCCACGGCCGCGTCCAGCGCCAGCCCGGCGGGCACCTCGATCGGCGCGGACGCGTCCACCACCGCCCGTTCGGCGTACCCGCCGGAGCCGCCGGTGGCGCTGACCACCCGCCGCCCGGTCAGGGCCGGGTCGACGTCCGGCCCGACGGCGACGATCACCCCGCCGACGCCGTTGCCGGGGATCAGCGGTGGAGTGACCTGGAACGGGCCGGGGCGTCCCGAGCGCTGCTGCGTCTCGACGAAGGTGATGTTCGCGTGCGCGACGTCGATGAGCACCTGGCCGGGGCCGGGGCTCGGGTCGGGCGCCGGGCCGGGCACCAGCGCCTCGGGACCGCCGAATTCACGTAACCAGATCGCCCGCATCAAGTCCCCCTCGTGTCGTGCCCAGGCCGCCACGAGTCCAACACCTGAACCGGGCTTGAGGTCAAGCCCGGTTGGACGGCCCGACGCCGGGGGACTCGACCAGCCGGGACAGCACGATGGTGCTGCGGGTGGAGGTCACGAAGGACTCGGCGCGCAGCCGCTCCAGCGCCGCCTCCAGGTGGGCGATGTCGGCGGCCCGCAGGTGCACCAGCGCGTCCGCCTCGCCGGAGACGGTGTACGCGCCGACCACCTCCGGGTGCCGGCGGGCGGCCACGCCGATCTGCGCCGGGGTGGTCCGACCGGCGCAGAACAGCTCGACGAACGCCTCGGTGGTCCAGCCGACGGCCGCCGGGTCCACGACGGCGGTGAATCCCCTGATCACGCCCGTGGCGCGCAGTCGGTCCACCCGGCGCTTGACCGCCGGGGCGGAGAGTGACACCCGGACGCCGATGTCGGCGTACGACGCGCGGGCGTCAGCGACGAGCAACGCAATGATCCGCTGGTCTACGGCGTCTATCTGCAACGTTCCGCCTCTGGGAAGCAATGGTTGTGGCTGTTACCAAAGTTCAACGGTACCTACTCTTGGTGACCGTGAACCAGCAGCGAGTCTCGCGAAAGCGGACATATCTCATGTGCTCGCCCGAGCACTTCGCGGTCGAGTACGCGATCAATCCGTGGATGGACGTGACCACCCCGGTCGACCGGGAGTTGGCCGTCAAGCAGTGGGACCGCCTGCGCGAGACGCTCGTCGGCCTGGGGCACGACGTGCATCTGCTCACCCCCGAGCCGGGCCTGCCCGACATGGTCTACGCCGCCAACGGTGCGTTCGTGGTGGACGGCAGCGTCTACGGCGCCCGGTTCAAGCACGAGCAGCGGGCCGCCGAGGCCGCCGCGCACCACGCCTTCTACGAGTCGCAGGGCTGGCGGTTCATCGCCCCGAGCGAGACCAACGAGGGCGAGGGTGACTTCGCCTACCTACCGGAGGCGCACGGCGGGCTGATCCTGGCCGGGCACGGCTTCCGCACCGAGATCCCGGCGCACGCCGAGGCGCAGGAGGCGCTGGGCCGTCCGGTGGTGTCGCTGCGCCTGATCGACCCCCGCTTCTACCACCTGGACGTGGCGCTCGCCGCTATCGACGACGCCAACGTCGTCTACTTCCCCGGCGCGTTCTCGGCCGCCAGCCAGCGGGTGCTGACCCAGCTCTTCCCGGACGCGGTGATCGCCGACGACGAGGACGCGATGGCCTTCGGGCTGAACCTGGTCAGCGACGGCGCGAACGTGGTGCTCAACAGCGAGGCCACCCGGCTGGCGGGCAAGCTCAAGGCCGCCGGCTACAACCCGGTGCCGGTCGAGCTGGCCGAGCTGAAGAAGGGCGGCGGCAGCGTGAAGTGCTGCATCGCCGAGCTGCGGCACTGACCCGAACACTGCCGCGTACGGCAGGGGCCGGCCTCCCGTCGGAGGCCGGCCCCTGCTGCTGCTTGTGGTGGGCGTTTCAGCCGAGCGTGGCCAGCTCGTTGATCAGCACGTTCGACATGACCTGACCGTCGCGCTGGACCTCGCGCAGGTACCACTTCTGCTGGGGGGTACGCGGCTGGTTGAACTGCCAGATGCCGCGCGGGCTGTCGATCTGGCCGATCCGGCCCAGCGCCAGGTTGACCTGCTGCGGGGTGGGCGACCCACCGGTCAGCTGGATCGCCTGGTCGAGCACCTGCGCCGCGTCGTACGACGCCATCGCGTAGGTCGTCGGCGTGGTCTGGTGCTTCTTGCGGTAGGCGGAGGCGAAGACCCGGTTCGACGTGTTGTTGAGGTCGGCCGAGTAGTTCAGCGCGGTCTGGATGCCGAGCGCGTCCCGGCCCAGGCTCTCCAGCACGGTGCCCTCGGTGAGGAAGCCGGGCGCGTAGACGGGGCCGCTGAACTGGTCGCGCAGTTGCTTGATGAACTCCACGGCGGCCGAGCCCGCGAAGAAGCAGAAGACGGCGGTCGGCTTCTTGCGCAGCGCCTTCTCGATGTCCGCCACGTAGGTGCCCTTGCCCGGGTTCGGGGTCGGGTTGGTGTTGGTCACCGGGTCGGCGATGCGCGGGTCGGAGGTGCCGAACTCCTGCCTGAAGCCCCGCACCACGTCCGGGCTACCCACGTTCTCCGGCATGATGATCGCGATCCGGCCGTTCGCCGGGAGCTGGTCGCGCAGGTAGCGGCCCAGCGCCCGGCCGGCCTCATCCAGCACGTACGACGTACGCCAGATGTAGACGACGCTCTGCAGGCTGCTCGGCGAGGCGTTCGAGCCGATGAGCGGGACCCGGGCCTCCTCCACGGTGTCGCGGATGCCGACCATCACCGACGAGTTGACCACGCCGGTGAGCGCCAGCACGTTCTGCTTGAGCAGTTGGTCGACGGCGGCCTTGCCGGTCTTGGCGTTGTCACCCTCGTCGGCGGTCAGCAGCTCGACCGGATGCCCGCCCAGCTGCTGGCCGTGCAGGTCGAGGAAGAGCTGGAAGCCGTTGGTGATGTCGTCACCGATGGACTTGAAGCCGCCGGCCTTCGGCGCGATCAGACCGATCTTGATCGGGCTCTTGGCGGCGGCCGGCTTGCCCTCGGTGTCGGAGCCGCACGCGGCGGCGAACCCGGTCGTTCCGAGCGCGGCCAACAGTTGGAGCGCCCGCCTGCGATTCATCTGCGACACCGAGTTCCTTCCAGGAGCGTTGCAGGGCAGAACACCGCCCCTCCGGCGTTCTACCTGCTCCGCGACGCTGCGTCAATGGTTAGTGATCATCGTGCAGGGACCGCAACACAGCGAGCACCGGGGGCCACGCCGAAGACTCCGGGTCGATCAGCCCGAAATGCTCACATCCGGGCAGCTCGACAAGGGAAATATCGGATCCTGCGGCACGAGCCGCCGCGACGAAGTCCCGGCTCATCGCCACCGGCACCTGCAGATCCGCCGAACCGTGCACGACTACTGTCCGTGTCCGGATCGGTACCAACGATCGTGGATCGGCCGCCGCGTACCGGTCCGGGAAGTCGAGTGGGCCGCCGCCGAGCAGCGCCGCCACCGCACCCGAGTCCAGATCCAGCCGGTACGCCGCCGCGAGATCGGCCACCGGGGCCAGGGCCAGCACTCCGCTCACCGTCGACGGCGCGGTGGCCGCCGCGTACAGCGCCAGATGGCCACCGGCGGAGTGACCGATGACGATCGGCGCAGCCCTGCTCACCCGACCCGGCAGCGCCTCGGTGGCCAGCTCGGGCAGCGCCGCGATCCCGGCCAGCGCGTCGGTCAACGTGCCCGGCCAGCCGCCGCCCGGCTCCCCCGTACGCCGGTATTCCAGCTGCGCCACCGGGTAGCCCTCGGCGGCGAGCGCGGCGGCCAGCGGGCCGGTGTGGCGGCGGTCGTACTCGGAGCGCCAGAAACCACCGTGCACCACGACGACCAGCGGCTGGGCCGGACCGACACCGGCCGGCCGGCGCAGGTCGGCAATCTGGTCGGGGTGGTCGCCGTAGGCCACCGTCAGGTCCGGCTCCGGCGCGGGCCGGGTCAGCACGGCGCGTGGGTCGGCAGGCATGGCGCGACGGTAGCGCGCCCCGCCCGGGTGGTTCGGCCCTGGGAGTCGGTCCCGGGCGGCATGGGTCGCGCCCACTGGGTAAAGATGGACCCCATGACCGAAGCGCGCTCCGCTGAGCAGAACGACCAGCCCGGCCCCGACGACTCCGGCCACTCCGGCACGGTGGTGGTGGTCGGTCCGGACGGCCGGCCGATCGGCACCATGCAGACCGAGGAGGGGCAGGGCGAGGACCCGACCCGTCTGGTAGAGCAGCCGGCCAAGGTGATGCGGATCGGCAGCATGATCAAGCAGTTGCTGGAGGAGGTCAAGGCGGCCCCGCTGGACGACGCCAGCCGGCACCGCATGCGCGAGATCCACGAGCGGTCGATCGTCGAGCTCAAGGAGGGTCTCGCCCCCGAACTGCGCGACGAGCTGGAGCGGATCTCGCTGCCCTTCACGGAGGACAAGGCCCCGAGCGAGGGCGAGCTGCGCATCGCGCACGCCCAGCTCGTCGGCTGGCTGGAGGGCCTGTTCCACGGCATCCAGGCGGCCCTGGTCGCCCAGCAGATGGCCGCGCGGGTCCAGCTGGAGCAGATGCGCGGCGGCCGGCAGGCGCTGCCCAGCGGCCCCGGCGGAGTGGTGCCCGGCATGCCGGGCATCGGCCAGCCGGGCGGCGGTGAGGGCCACAACACCGGCCAGTACCTCTGACCTGGCCGGTCAGTCCACCCCGAAGATCTTCTCCAGGTACGCCGCCACGCCGTCCTCGGAGTTCGCCCCGGTCACCTCGTCGGCGACCGCGAGGACGGCGGGGTGCGCGTTGGCCACCGCCACGCCGCGCCCGGCCCAGCTCAGCATCGGCACGTCGTTCGGCATGTCGCCGAAGGCCAGCACGTCCGCCGCGGGCACCCCGATCCGGTCGCAGTACCAGTCGAGCCCGGCCGCCTTGGTCACCCCGGCCGCGGAGATCTCCACCAGCCCCGAGGACGACGAGTGCGTCGCCTCGGCCAAGCCCGCCACCGCTGCCGCCACCAGTGCGACGAACGCGTCCGGGTCCTGCTCGCCGGCGCGGGCGAGCAACTTCACCGCGGGAAGCGAGAGCAGCTCCTCCGGTGTCTCGACCGGCCGGATCCCGTCGGGGTCGACGTCCCAGCGCAGCGGGTAGTCCGTTTCGTGCCGCATCTGGCGGCTGTCCATGATCTCCACGGCGAAGCTGATCCCGGGCACCTCGGCCCGCAGCCGCTCGGCCACCTCGGCCAGGTGCTGTGGCGCGAGCGGGTCGGCCCGCAGCACCTCGTCCCGCACCGGGTCGTAGACCACGGCGCCGTTGGCGCAGACCGCCGGCAGCGGCTCGGCCAGCTGGTCGTACACCATCTCGAGCCAGCGGACCGGACGGCCGGTGACCAGGACGACCGGCGTGCCTCGCGCGGTGATCCGCGCGAGCACGTCGGCGGTGCGCGGGCTGAGCGTGCGGTCGTCGCGGATCAGCGTGCCGTCGATGTCGGTGGCGACCAGCGCAGGGGTGTCTCGCATCACCGGGACAGTAGCCGGTCCAGGTACACCGCCACCCCGTCGTCGTCGTTGCGCAGGGTCACCTCGTCGGCGGCGGCACGCAGCGCGGGGTGCGCGTTGGCCACCGCGACCCGGGACCAGCCGGCCCACTCGAACATCGGCAGGTCGTTGGGCATGTCGCCGAAGACCAGGACGTCAGCGGGGTCGACCCCCAGGCTCTGCGCCACCACGGTCAGCCCGGTCGCCTTGTCCACGCCGGGCGGGCAGATCTCGATGAACCCGAGCCCGGCCTGGGTGAGCGAGGCAACCTGCGGCGAGACGATCCGGCGGGCCACCGCCAGCAGCTCGTCGACGTGGTGGTCGGCGGTCCGGGCGAAGGCCTTGATCACGTCACAGGAGAGGCACTCAGCGCGGCTGCGCGCCTCGAACCGGTCCTGGTAGGGCCAGCTCTCGTGGTAGTCACCCCAGAGCGGGGCGTCGTGCTCGTCGGACGCCTCGACCATCACGGTCAGCGGGCCGACCTCGGCCTCCAGGTCGGCGAGCAGCCGGGCCAGCACCTCGGCGGGCAGCCGCTCGTCGCGGAGCACCACCGGGCCGGTCGGGTCGCTCTGGTCGACCACCCGTCCACCGCCGGCCATCACCAGGAAGTCGGCGGCCCGGATGTCGTTGCGGGTCAGCTCGGTCAGGCGGGGGCCGCGTCCGGTCGCGCCGACCACCGGAATTCCGGCGGCCCGCACCCGGTCGAGCACCCCATGGGTGTACGCGGAGACGGTGTCATCGCTGCGGACCAGCGTTCCGTCGAGGTCGGTCGCGATCAGTTTGGGCAGTCCCGGGCGGGTCATCGTTCCTCCTTCGCCCGCCGCCGTCGCACCTGCCGAGGCCAGGGAAAGCGAGGCCCGGCGTGACGGCGGGCAGCAACCGTACCTCGGGAAACGGGCCCGAACCATGTCTTCCAGGCGAATCGGGCACCAACTCCAGGCCCGTTCCCAACCTCCGCGATCTTGTACTTCCGGTCGCCGATACGCGGTGGAATGCGCCTTCTGTCGCTGCAGAAAGCGCAAGATCGGTGGGTCGGGGTCGGCCTGGCCGGCTCAGGTGTTGGGGTGTTCGGGGCGGGCGAACGGCGCCACCGCGGTCACGGTCAGGTCGGCCGGCGCGGGCGGGCCGTCCTCCTTCTCGACCGGGTCGAGGTGCCGACGGCGCCAGCCCTGCCCCGTCGCGGCCCCGGAACGGTTGTCCTCCGTCGGCGCGTTCGGGGCCAGCCGCAGGGCCGCGGCGAGCAGCACGCAGGCCACGAACGCCATCACCAGGCCGCGACCGTACTCGACCCGGAAGTTGTCCTCCGGCTCGTAGAAGTAGTTGCGCTGACCGGGGTCGTCGAGTGTCGCCGTCGCCGCGACCAGCAGTGCCAGCAGCGCCCCGCTCAGGGTGAACCCGACCAGTCGGGCGTTCGGCCGGACGGCCGCCGTGCCCCGCAGCGCCAGTGCCACCGTGCAGACCAGCCCGAGCAGACCGACCAGGTAGCCGATGCCGAAGCCGCCGACGTCGGACACCCCGGCGGGCACGTCGATCGAGGTGGCACCGGCCGGGCCGCCGTTCGGCAGAGTCATCACCAGCCACTCGCCGAGCAGCGAGGCCACCCCCGCCACCGCCCCGAGCCCGGCGAGCAGCACGGGCAGGCGGGGATCCCGGGTGATGCCGGCCAGGGACCCGCCGAGGCGACGGCGTCCAGTGGCGGGCTCGTCGGCACCCCACTCGATCACGGCCGGCCCGTCGGACGGGTCGCCCTGCCGTGGGATGGGCAGCTCCTCGGACATCGGCCATCCTTCCGCCGGTCGCGGGCCTGCGTCGAATCATGGCACAGAGGGTCGTGCTGGTGCCGCTGCCGAAACCGCCCGCGTCGCGCCTCCGCCAGGGGTGACGGGAATCGCACGGCAGGCGTCGGTGCCGGTCGGTCGCTCGGGAGGCACCTTTCCGCTAGCGTTCTCCTCATGCCTATCCGTACCGCTTCCGCACAATGGCAGGGCAATCTCACCGAGGGTTCCGGCACCGTCCGCACCGGTAAGGGCGGCCTGTCCGGCAACTACTCCTTCAAGTCGCGCTTCGAGGAGGGTGAGGGCACCAACCCCGAGGAGCTGATCGCCGCCGCGCACGCCGGCTGCTTCTCGATGGCGTTCTCGAAGGCCCTCGCCGACGCCGGCTCGACGCCCACCTCGGTCGAGACCACCGCCAAGGTCCACCTGGACAAGACCGACGCCGGAATGAGCGTGACCCGGATCGACCTGGAGACCGTCGGCCAGGTGCCCGGGGTCGACGAGGCGGAGTTCCAGAAGCTCGCCGAGGCCGCCAAGGCCAACTGCCCGATCTCCCGGCTGCTCTCGCCGGGCGCCGAGATCACCCTCACCGCTCGCCTGGCTTCCTGACCCGGCGACGCACGCCGCACGTTCACGGAAGGAGCCTCCGCCCGGTCCCGGGCGGCCGCTCTCTTTCGTGAAC